>JBBQIE010000106.1:0-6802 GCA_038324625.1 Anaerolineae bacterium
ATCGGCGCCCAGGACTACGGGGTCCGCTTCTACGGCATCCCCGGCGGCTATGAGTTCGCCGCCCTCCTCGAGGCCATATCCGATGTCGCTGCCGGCGATTCCGGCCTAACCCCGGAGACCAGGGAGTTCCTGGCCGATCTACCGGAGGACGTCCACTTGCAGGTGTACACCACCCCCACTTGACCCTACTGCCCCCAGGCCGTGCGCCTGGCTCACAAGATGGCGGTAGAGAGCGACCGGGTGCGGGCCGACTGCGTGGAGGCCATGGAGTTCCCCCACCTGGTGACCCGCTATGGGGTCCGGGGGGTGCCGCGGACGGTCATCAACGATGCCGCCTACGCCGATGGCGCCCTGCCGGAGACGGCCCTAGTCGAGGCCCTTCAGCAGGCTCTGGCTCCTTCGTCGTCGGAGTAATAGCCGCTTCCGACTTCCGCTGCTCGCCGGCCGCCCGGGCGACCGCCTGGGCGGCTTCCATGTCACATCCGGAGCGCCCCAATTGAGTTCAGGACCCATTCTCCCGGCCGGCAAGCTGCCCAACCATCTCCTCGGTCCCCTCCTCCACCGCTACGTGACTCCCACCGAGCGCGTGGTACTCGGCCCCGGTGTGGGGCGAGACGCGGCGGTGATAGACATGGGTGACCGCTACCTAGTGGCCAAGACCGACCCCATCACCTTCGCCGCCGACGAGATAGGCTGGTATCTGGTACACGTCAATGCCAATGACATCGCCACCACCGGGGCCACCCCTCGTTGGCTCCTCTGCACCGCCCTGTTTCCGGAGGGGAGCACGGACGCCGCATCGGTGGAGGGGGTGTTTCGCCAACTCAGCGAAGCCTGCGGCGAGCTGGGCATCACCCTCTGCGGCGGCCACACCGAGATTACCCCGGCAGTCAACCAACTGGTCCTGGTGGGTCAGATGCTGGGTGAGGTCGAGCCCGAGGACTTGGTGACCCCCGAGGGTCTGACGCCGGGCGATGTTATCATCCTCACCAAAGGCATCGCCATCGAGGGCACGGCCATCCTGGCCCGGGAGTTCGGCCACGCCCTGGAGGGCCTTCTACCGGCAGAGACCTTGGAACGAGCTGCCGGCTTCCTTCACCACCCCGGGATCAGCGTGGTAGCCGATGCCCGCCTTGCCGCCGGGGTCGCCCACCTGCACGCTATGCACGACCCCACCGAGGGGGGCCTGGCCACCGCTCTCCAGGAGTTGGCCCAGGCCGGCGGAGTGGGTCTGCGCGTGTACCCCGATCGGGTACCTCTCTACCCCGAGACCGAGCTGCTCTGCCGGCACTTCGGCCTCAACCCCTGGGGCACCATCGCCTCCGGGGCCCTCCTCATCGGCTGCGCTCCGGCTGACGTGGCCGCGGTGATTGCCGCGTTGCAGTCGGAGGAGATCCCGGCGGCGGTCATCGCCGAGGCCCTACCCGGCAGCGGCGTCACCCTGGTGGACGAAGGCGGTAAAGAGTGCCCCTTCCCGACCTTCGCTCGCGACGAGATAGCCCGCGTCTTCGAGTAGCCCGTCGAGGGCGTCAACCCAGGCGGCGGGCCATCTCCCCTACCCTCCTCACCCGCTCGATGTCGCCATCCGGGGGTAGCTCATCCGATACTCCCAGCACCAGCCTCGGGTGGAAGAGTCGCACCAGCTTCTCCACGCATTCCCCGATGAGCTCTTCCGGGTAGGAGGGCAGGAAGTAGATGGCGGGAATACCATCGAGCAGCACCAAGTCCCCCAGGCTCTCGTGGATCTCCTCGAGGGTCACGTCCCCTTGCGGCTCCGGGGTGGCCGCCTCGATACCGTCCCAGGGAACGTCGCGCATATGGGGCAACAGGGGCCTCATGGAGCCATCCACGTGAATGTGGGTGAACTTGCCCGCCTGGCGGAGCTGCTCGGTGCGATGGAGGTAGTGGGGCAGAAGGTGCCGGCGCCAAATGTCCGGCGGATCCAGGTTGGCGTCTATGTTCTCCCCCAGGTTGTAGATCGGCACCGGGCACCGGGTGATGACCTCATACATGGCATCATCGGCCCGGGTGGCGATCTCCACGTAGTGCTGAATGGCTTCGGGGATGTCATGTAGAGCGTAAATGGTGGACTCGAACCCCATGTGCTCTATAAACAGCCCTTGTATGGGAGAACGCCTGGGGAAGAACTGCGCCGCCCCTCGATCGCCGACCCTAGCCAGGTCGGCTTCGTACCGCTCCTGGTCCCAATACCACTCCTCGTCCTGGAGAACATACTCGAGGGTGCGCAGGTCCTCCGGCCTCTTGATCCGATACTCGGCCCGGGCCCCGCTCATTCGCAGGTCATCGAACTGCCGGACCTCGCGGAGGGTACCGATCGGGGTCTCCAGGTAGTGGGCCTGGCGCTTCTCGTCCAGCCACTCATCCCGAGCCTTGACCCGACTGTAGCGCACCCGGAGTGGGCTGGTGAAGTAGCGGGCCGAGGCGTGGCAGTAGTCGTACACGTCCATCAGGGAAGCCCCGGTGAGCGCCGGCGGTATAGTGCCCCGGGCCCGATTTACCGCGTACCAGAACTCGATCCGCGGCTGCCACAGCACCGCCCCCGGGTCCTCGCCCCGAAACACAGCCAGGTTCATCTCCCGATAGCTCATCCCCGGGCGGTTATCCATCACTCGTCCCCATAGGTCCAGTGATCCCGCACCGCTTGGTACATGGCCTCGATATTCTGGGGCGGGGTGTGGGCCTGGATATTGTGTATCTGGCAGAAGACGAACCCGCCGCCGGGCTTGAAGATGCCGATTCGCTCGGTGACGTGGTCGTACACCTCCTCCGGGGTGGCGAAGGGCAGCACCGCCTGAGTGTCGCATCCCCCGCCCCAGAAGGTCACCTGATCGCCGAACTCCGCCTTGAGCCGTACCGGGTCCATCCCCCGAGCCGAGGTCTGCACCGGGTTCAGGACGTCACAGCCCGCTTCAATGATGCCGGGGATCAGTTCATAGATGCCGCCGCAGGAATGCAGAAAAATCTTGCAGTCCGAGAGACGATGGATCTCACCCCAGAACTCCTTCTGCCGGGGCTGGATCATCTCGTAGTACCACTCCGGCCGTATCTGCGGGCCGCCCTGGGTACCTAGATCCCCACCCACTTGCACCAATTGGATGTATTCCCCCACGGCGTCCAGGTATCGCCGCACGTTGCGGAGGTTGGCCTCCAGGATGCGGTCCATCAGTCGCTCGGCCAGCTCCCGGTTGATGGCAATGTCCACCAGGAACTGATCCCACCCCCGCAGGCCCTCGCCCGCCTCCAGGAACGCCCCCCCGACCCCGCCCATGATGGCGTAATCGGTCTCCCGGTTGAGGCGCCGGGCTTCGGCCGCCAGCAGGTCCAGATCCTCGTCCGCCATCTCCCCAAACTCATAGCGATCAATGTCGGCTATCGTCTCCGCTTCCGCCAGAGGATGGTAGATGCTGTCGAAGTAGTAGCTGGCCGCCGGCTTGCGCCCCACTCGCCGCCCGTCGGAGAGGTGATACCAGCCGCCCTCACCGTCCGGCTCCAGAGTGAAGTTGCCCTGAAGCTTCGCCGCCGTCCCGTCCGGCAGAGTCCAAGGCTGCCACCCCTTAAGGGTCCCCAAGTCCAGGGGCACCACATCGGCACCGTATCGCTTCAGTATCGGCTCCTCCACCAGGGCCAGTTGTTGGCCGGGATCGAAGACGTAGATGTCCCCTTCGGTGATGCCAAGATGTCTCTTGAGGTCGGCGTAGGCCATCGCCATCATGCCGGTGGATCGCATTCCCCCTATGTCCAGCGGCATCCGGTCCGCTTCCTCGTGTGCAATCGCTGCTAGTACCCTCTCCCGCGATGTCACGTGCCCTCCTCGTCGCCGGATCAGTTTCGTACCACCGCCCCGCGACCAATTGATCTGATTCATAGTGCAGCCCACTCGGCCTGTCAAAGATACCATTTGCGCCCTCGCCCCTGGCCGTCGGCGAGACGGCGCTGACTCCAACCAATTTCTAATGCCCTGTTGCGTTTTCTCTAATATCTCCCCTGTATACTGGAGCCATCGGCAGTCGCAACTTCGCCGGGCTACCGATGAAGGCCGCTCTCGACAGACGGAGCAGTGGGAAGAAATAGGGGGAGAGGTTGCCGTGGAAGGGTATGGCTTCTCCCGGGCCGTGGACGCCGACTTCGCCCGGCGTCCCGCCAGGGACTACTCGCAAGCAATGATCGTCGCCTTGGGGTTCTATCTCTTCGGCCATCTGGCCGATCTACTGACCACGATGGGCTTCTTACAGGGAGGGCTGCCGGAGGCCAATCCTCTCCCGGCCAAGGTGCTCGAGTACGGTGGCCTCGCCTCGCTGGTGGGGCTCAAGGTCATTGGGGCTCTAGTGACGGCTTGGATCTTCTGGAAGCTGCGTGCGCGGGCCTTCACCGTGGTCTTCACCTGCGCCCTGGCGGTGCTCCTCATCTTCGTAGCCTCCATCAACTCCCTCGACGTGATCGAGGCTCTGGCCATGGGGGCGGCCAACTGATCCACCCCCGACATTGTGCCTCGCTCCGACCACGGGAAGGCTCAGCACGCCTTCCCGTTTGCTTCCTCATCGACCGCCTCGACCCATGCCGCCGGCCGAAGGACCTCATCCCCCGCCCTCGCTCGATCGCGGCGACAGAAAAAGCCGCATCAGGTTCCCCGGCCCAACCGGTTGTCAAACCACATTCCTAGTGCTACCATGCAGCCCATTTCGTCACCAGCTGGGATGTGACCAGGCCGACTTGGCTGCCGAGCCGGTCACCGACTCCGGCCTCGGTCACACCCCACTATCGGGGAGCATATCCCTATCGGCAGGTCCCGGAGGAGATAGATGAAGGTCTCGTGCCTACAGGAGAATCTGGCCCGGGGGCTGGGCATTGCCGGCCGCGCCGTCAGCTCTCGCATGTCTCTACCCATCCTGAGCAATGTGCTGGTGGCCACCGACGGCGGCCGCCTGCGCCTCAGCGCCACCAACCTCGAGATCGCCATCACCTGCTGGGTGGGCGCCAAGGTGGAGCAAGAGGGCGCCGTCGCCATCCCCGCCCGGACTTTCGCCGATTTCGTCTCCACCCTCCCGCCCTTGCCCATGGAACTGGAGGCCGATACCACTACTCAGACCCTGCACATCCGCTGCGGCCGCACCCGGGCTAACCTCAAGGGCAATCCCGCCGATGACTTCCCTGCCCCGGTGCAGCCCGGGGCGGAAGCGGCCATCGTCCTCGACTCGGAGCTCCTACGTCGAATGATCGCCCAGGTAACCTTCGCCGCCGCCCCGGACATGGAGCGCCCCATCCTGGCCGGCGTCCTCGCCGACTTCGATGGCCCCAGCCTGACCATGGTGGCCGCCGACAGCTTCCGCCTTTCCCTGCGTCGGCAGAAGCTGGAGGAGGACGTCGCCGGGCAGGCCCAGACCATCATTCCCGCCCGCGCCCTCAACGAGGTGGCCCGCATCTCCGGAGAGAGCGACGGGCCCATCCGCATGATCGTCCTAAAAGAGAGATCCCAGGTTCTCTTCCGAGTTGACGATGTGGAACTGGTATCGCAGCTAGTCGAGGGACTCTTCCCCGATTACCGGCAGATCATCCCCAAGACCCACCTGACTCGAACGGTGGTGGACACCAAGGAACTCCAGGCGGCCGTGCGCCGGGCCTCAGTCATCGCCCGCGGGGCCAACAATATCATCCGCCTCCAAATCACCGCCGAGGACGGCGACGAGCCCTCCCGGATGACCGTCTCCGCGGTGGCGGCCGAACTGGGCGACAACGTGGTGGATCTCGATGCCCTGGTGGAGGGGGAGTCCACCCGCATCGCCTTCAACGCCAAGTACCTCATGGATCTGCTCGATGTGGTTTCCACCGAGAACGTGGTGCTGGAGACCAGCAGCCCCTCCAGCCCCGGCCTCTTCCGCCCGGTCGGCCCCGACACTGAGGACTTCACCCACCTCATCATGCCCATGTACGTGGCCGACTAGGATCCGGGCGATGCCGGATGCATATCACCCACCTGTCGCTTAGGCACTTTCGCAACTACTCTGATGAGGAAGTAGCCCCCGCTCCGGGGGCTAACCTCTTCTTGGGGGATAACGCCCAGGGCAAGTCCAACCTCATCGAAGCTATCGTTCTTCTGAGCACTACCCGCAGCTTTCGCACTTCCACCGAGCGGCACCTGATCAACCGCGCCTTCCTGGATGAGCCCATCGTCCACAGCCGCCTACGCGCTGAGGTGGAAGGCAGCCCGCATCGGCTCATCGAGCTCGTCGTCACCGTGGAATCCGACAACGGCTCCGCTCGCGCCCGCAAGCACCTCCGCCTAGACGGGGTGCAGCACCGGCTCATGGACGCGCTCGGCACCCTGCCCACGGTGCTCTTCACCCCCGAGGACGTCTCTCTGGTGGCCGGCCCTCCGGCCGGCCGCCGCCACTTCCTGGACGTGCTCCTGTGCCAGGCCAGCCGCCCCTATTGCCGAGCCCTGTCCGTGTATAACCGCTCCCTGGCCCAACGCAACCACCTCCTGCGGATGATTCGGGCCCGCCACAGTGACCGGGACCAGTTGGCTTACTGGGACCAATCCCTGGCCCGGAGCGGAGCCGTCGTCATCGGAGAACGCGCCCAAGCCCTGGCCCTAATGTCGCAATCGGCAGCCGGCATCCACGCCTCGCTGGCCGACGGCGAAGAACTGTCCCTAACCTACGTTTCGGGGACGCCCTTGGAGTGTGGGCCGGAGGCCGTCGCCGAACTTGGGGCGGAGCTGGAGAAGAGGTATGAGAGCTGTCTGGCCACGGACCTTGAGCGAGGGATCACCAGCGAGGGCCCC
>JBBQIE010000107.1:0-6772 GCA_038324625.1 Anaerolineae bacterium
AGGGCCTCCACCACGAAGTCCCGATCGCGCACGGCATCCATGCTGTTCTCGGACACCCGAGCGAAGCCTAGATCGGCCGCCAGAGTGTCCCGGTCCAGCGGCAGCGGCGTCCCGGCCAGCGCACCGCTGCCCAAGGGCAGCACGTTCACCCGCTTTAGGCAATCGTCCAGCCGCTCCACATCTCGCTGCCAGGCCCAGAAGTGGGAGAGCAACCAGTGGCTGAAACGCACCGGTTGGGCCCGCTGGACGTGGGTGTATCCCGGCATGAGCACGGCCACCTTGGCCGCGGCCAGATCCAGAGCCGCGGCCTGAAGGTGCCGCAATTCCCCGCGGAGTTCCCCCAGCCGGCGACGAGTGTAGAGCCTGAGGTCGGTGGCCACCTGGTCGTTGCGGCTGCGCCCGGTATGCAGCTTCCCCGCCGTCGGCCCCGTCACCTCGTGAAGGCGTCTCTCCACCGCCGTATGGATGTCCTCGTCTCCGGGCCTGGGCTCGAAGAGGCTCTCTTCGAACTCCCCCAGCACTTGCCGCAAGCCCTCGACCAATAACCGCCGTTCCTCCCCGGACACTACCCCGGCTCTCTCCAGAGCGCCGGCGTAGGCGATGCTGCCCTCGATGTCCTCCCGGTACAACCGGCGGTCGAAGGGAAAGGAGGCATTGAAGACCTCCATCAGGGCATCGGTGCCCCCGGAGAAGCGGCCGCCCCAGAGCTTGCTCACTGTCGCCGGCCTCTCAGGTGCGGTAGTGGGCGTTGATGGAGACGTAGTCGTGCGACAGGTCGCAGGTCCATACGGTCACCGACTCCTCCCCCATCCCTAGGTCCACGGTTATGTCCACCGCCTCCCGGGCCAGGATCTCCGAGGCCCGCGCCTCGTCAATCTCGTGGGGGCGGCCCCGATGCACTAGATGAAGATCACCCAGCCACAGGTCCACGTTGGCCGGGGTCACCGGCACCCCGCTGTAGCCCACGGCGCAGAGGATGCGCCCCCAGTTGGCGTCCTGCCCATAGATGGCCGTCTTCACCAGGGGTGAGTTGGCCACCGACATGGCCGCCTTCCGCCCCTCGTCTCGAGTGCGAGCCCCCTTCACCTCGATGGTTACCTTTCTAGTGGCGCCCTCTCCGTCGAAGGCGATCATCTTCGCCAATTCCCGCGCCACCTGAGTCACCCCCTGACACAGCTCCTCGTAGCCCTGGCTGCCGGCATCCACGATCCTCGGGTTGCCGGCAGCGCCGTTGGCCATGAGGATCAGGGTATCGTTGGTGCTCATGTCGCCGTCCACGGTGACGCAGTTGAAGCTCCGATCAACGGCGAAGACCAAAATGTCTCGCAGGGCCGTCGCGGCGACGTCGGCATCGGTGACGATGGTGGACAACATGGTGGCCATATTGGGGCCGATCATGCCCGAGCCCTTGGCCATCCCGGCCACGGTGATCTGAGTCTCCCCCAGCTGGAAGCCGAGGACGTACTCCTTGGGTCGGGTGTCGGTGGTCATGATGGCGCGGGCGGCGTCGTGACCGCCTTCCGCGGAGAGGGCCCCGGCCGCCAGCTCCAGGCCGGAGGCGATCTTGCCCATATCCAGCCTCTGGCCGATTACCCCGGTGGACATGACCAACACCCGGTTGGGGTCCGCCCCCACCGCCGCCCCCGCCAGGCGGGCCATTTCCCGGGCGTCTTCCTCGCCTTCCGGGCCAGTGCAGGCATTGGCGCAGCCGCTGTTGATGGCGATGGCCTGGAAGCCCTCCCCATCCGCCCGGATGGACTCTCGGTCGTAGACCACCGGGGCCGCCTGGAAGCGGTTGGTGGTGAAGACCCCGGCACAGGCGGCCGGCCGGTCGCTAACCACCAGGGCCAAGTCCAAGGCCCCATCCTTTTTCAGGCCACAGGCCACGCCTGCGGCCCGATACCCGGAGACGTCGGTGAGGCTACCCTCGCTCAGGACCGTGTAATGCATATCGCCCCTCTCCGCCACGTCAGTCTCGCTTGAACTGGCTGTAGTCGGGCTGGGGCAGGTCTTCCGCCAATGCCCCGTCCGCTTCCAGCAGGGCCCGCACCTGCAGAGGCAAGCCAAATAGGGTGATGAACCCCTTAGCGTCCGTCTGATCGTAGACATCGTCCCGACCGAAGGTGGCGAAGTCCTCCCGGTACAGGCTGTAAGGGGAGCGTCGGCCCACCGCCCAGCCCTGTCCCTTGTACAGTTTCAGGCGGACGGTACCAGTCATCTTCTCCTGGGTCTTGGCCACGAAGCCATCCAGGGCTTCCTTGAGAGGCGAGTACCACTGGCCGTAATAGACCAGCTCGGCGTAGCGCTCGGCCACCACGTCCTTGTAGTGCATGGTCTCCCGATCCAGGACCAGAGACTCCAGCTCCTGGTGCGCTGTCAGCAGAAGCGTCCCCCCGGGGGTCTCGTACACCCCGCGGGACTTCATCCCCACCAGTCGGTTCTCTACCATGTCCGTTCGCCCGACTCCGTGCCGGCCGCCGATCTCGTTCAGGCGCAGGACCAGATCCACCAGCCCCGCCCGCTCGCCATTCAGGGCCACGGGCACGCCCCGCTCGAAGTCAATGGTGAGGTACTCCGGGCTGTCGGGGGCGGACTCGGGCGAGACGGTCCGCTGAAACATGTCCTCTTCCGGCTCCTGCCAGGGGTCCTCCAGGACCCCGCCCTCGTGGCTCAGGTGCCAGAGGTTGCCGTCGCGGCTATAGATCTTCTTGGCCGTGGCCGAGACCGGAATGCCCCGCTCGGCGGCGTACTGCAAGCAGTCCTCACGAGAGCTGAGGTCCCACTCCCTCCAGGGCGCGATCACCTTCAGCTTGGGGTTCAGGGCCTTGTAGGTGAGCTCGAAGCGGACCTGGTCGTTGCCCTTGCCGGTAGCCCCGTGGGCCACCGCGTCCGCCCCTTCCTTCTCGGCGATCATCACCTGGTGCTTGGCGATGATGGGCCGGGCGAAAGAGGTCCCCAGAAGGTACTTCCGCTCGTAGACCGCCCCCGCCTGCACGGTGGGGAGGATGTAGTCCCGCACGAACTCCTCGCGAAGGTCGTCAATGTAGATCTTGCTGGCCCCGGTGGCGATGGCCTTCTCGCGCAGACCCTCGAGCTCATCCCCCTGGCCCACGTCGGCAGTGTAGGCGATCACCTCGCAGTCGTAGGTCTCCCGCAGCCAGGGAATGATGATCGAGGTATCCAGCCCGCCCGAGTAGGCGAGAACCACCTTCTTCACGCCCTCCATCTTCTCCTCCATACCTGCCTCCAAGCATCCCGCCCGAGGTCGCGGCTGCGCAGCGACCCTACATCTCAGCTCTCACCGCCCTCGGATTATCTGCCAGCCGAATAGGCCAATGGCGAACACGATCGCCGCCGCCATGAAGGGCGCAAAGGTCCGGAAGGCCAGGAACGCCACCACCGCCAACAGCGCCGCCCCCAGGGCCAACCGCATCCTCAAGTCCGGCAGCATGACCGCCAGCTTGGCCGTCAGGCCTGGGAACCCGCCCAGCCCCTCTTGCAGCGCCAGGCGGTAGTAGTGCCCCGCCTCCAGCGGATCGCCGAGGGCGGATAGGCTGGAGGCCAGGGAGTAGTACACCTGCGCCCCCACCCGCTCCCGGTTCTCCACCACCTGCCGGAGCTGGTCGGCAGCGAAGGCGTAGTCCTTCTGAATGGTGGCGATCTGCCCCAACAGGCTCCGGGCGGCGGAGAAGTAGGGGTCCAACTCCAGAACGTCCACCAGCAACTCGCGGGCGCGGGCGTAGTTCCGCTGCCGAGCGTAGATGATGGCCTCGTTGGAGCGGATAGTGGCCGCCACGTAGGGGTTCTCGGCGATGATGTCCTCGCTCTCCGACACCAGCCTCAGGGCCCGGCTATTGTCCCGACTCTGCATGGCGTGGTAGACCTGCCCCATGCGTACCAGGGCCAGCTTACCGCTGTCCTCGCCGGCCAGTTCCTCGGCCTTCTCCAGGAGTTCGGCGGCCCTCGCCAGGCCCTTCTCGTCAATTCTGACCTGGGCCAAGCGCACGTGGGCCTCCACGGACTGGGGATCCAGCTCCAGGGCGCGGTCGAGTTCCTCCTGCGCCTCATCGAGCTCATCGGCGAAGTAGTGCTCCGCCCCCCGGAGGGCATGAGCCTCGGCGTTATCGGGCTCCAGCTCCAGGGCCGTCTCGATCTCGGCGACGGCATCCTCCCCCATCCGCATCCGGCTGTAGCAGCGGGCGAGCAGGAGTAGGGCCGGGACGTTCTCCGGCTCCGCCTCCAGCAGCGTCTCCAGCCTATCGGCCGCCGAGTCCGGGTCCCCCTGCATGAAGGACTCTCGGGCCCGCGTCAGTTCATCCGTATTCGCCACCGCTTCCCTCACCCGTTCTAACTGCCTGACGCTACCAGCCCGTCCGCCGCCCGCTGGAGAGCGTGATACTCCTGAAGCGACCGCACCCCGGGGTCGCCCCGGCGCATGGCCACGATCCCCTCCACCGCCGCCGATGCCGCCGAGAGGGTGGTCATACAGGGGACATTGTAGGCCACCGCCGCCCGCCGCAGGGATCCCTCATCGGTGAAGGAAGCCTTGCCTAGGGGGGTGTTGATGATGAGATCAATCTCCCCGTTCTTGATGAAGTCCACCCCGTTCGGCCGTCCCTCGCTCACCTTGCGGATGGTCTCCACCGTCAGCCCGTTCCGATTCAAGAGCGAAGCCGTGCCCCCCGTGGCCAGCAGCCGGAACCCGGCCTCGGCCAGCTTGCGGGCGATAGGCACCAGGTTGGGCTTGTCGTAATCGTTCACGCTCAAGAAGGCGGTGCCCTTCAGCGGCAAAGGACAGGTAACGCCCATCTGGGCCTTGGCATAGGCCAGCCCGAAGTCCGACCCCACCCCCATGGCCTCGCCGGTGCTGCGCATCTCCGGCCCCAGGACGGTGTCCACCCCTTGGAACTTCACGAAGGGGAGCACCACCTCCTTGACGTAGAAGGCCCGCGGCTCGACTTCCTCGGTGAAGCCCAGCTCCGGCAGGGAATGCCCCAGCATCACTTTGGTGGCCAGCTTGGCAAGGGGATAGCCGATGGCCTTGCTGACGTAGGGGATGGTGCGGCTGGCCCGAGGATTGACCTCCAACACGTACACCACGTCGTCCTTCATGGCGAACTGCACGTTCATCAGCCCGCACACGCCCAGGGCCTCAGCCATGCGCTTGGTGTAGGCCCGCATGGCATCGGCGTGCTCCGGCTTCACCATGTAGGTGGGGAGCACGCAGGCGCTGTCGCCGGAGTGTACCCCGGCCAGCTCGATCTGCTCCATGATGCCGCCGATCACCGCCAGCTCCCCATCGCTGATGCAGTCCACGTCCATCTCGAAGGCGTCCTCGAGGAAGCGATCAATGAGGATGGGGTGCTCGTGGGTGACCTGCACCGCCTCCCGCATGTACCGCTCCAGCTCCTGCTCCCCGTAGACGATGGCCATGGCCCGTCCGCCCAGCACGTACGAGGGCCGCACCAGCACCGGATAGCCGATATCGGCCGCCACCGCTCGGGCCTGCTCGAACGAGGTGGCGGTGCCGTTCTCCGGATGGGGAATGTCCAGCCGCTTGAGGAGAGCCCCGAATCGCTCCCGGTCCTCCGCCAAGTCAATGCTGTCCGGCGAGGTGCCCAGTATGGGCACGCCGGCGTACTGAAGGCCCTCCGCCAGCTTCAGCGGGGTCTGCCCCCCGAACTGGAGCACCACCCCCAAGGGCTTCTCCACCTCCACCACGTTGAGCACATCCTCCAGAGTGAGGGGCTCGAAGTAGAGCCGGTCCGAGGTGTCGTAGTCGGTGCTCACCGTCTCCGGGTTGCAGTTGAACATGATGCTCTCCACGCCCAGCTCCTGCAAGGCAAAGGAAGCGTGGGAGCAGCAGTAGTCGAACTCGATTCCCTGGCCGATGCGATTGGGTCCGCTACCCAGTATGATGACTTTCTGACGATCGGTCGGGTCCGCCTCGCACTGGGTCTCATAAGTGGAGTAGAGATAGGGAGTGAAGGCCTCGAACTCGGCGCCGCAGGTGTCCACCCGGTTGAAGGTGGTCTGAATCCCCTTCTCCAGCCGGTGCCGCCGCACCACCAGCTCCGGGAAGGGGGTATCGCCGTCGCGCTCGACGCCCAGTAAGTGGGCTAGCTGCACGTCGGAGTACCCCATGCGCTTCGCCTGCCGCAGGGTCTCCGCCGGCACCGTCTCCAGGGTATACCCTCTCAGGCCGGCCTCGAACTCCAACATGCGCTCGATCTGGCGGATGAACCAGGGGTCCACCTTGGTCAGTTCAAACACCTCATCCACTGACATGCCCTGCTCGAGGGCATAGCGCATGTAGAACAGGCGGTCGGCATGGGGGGTAACCAGGTGCTCGCGCAGACGATCGGGGTCAATGCTGTCGCGCCCGTCGGCGCCTAACCCATAGCGATCCATCTCCAGGGAGCGAATCCCCTTCTGCAGGGCTTCGATAAAGGTACGCCCGATGGCCATGACCTCGCCCACCGACTTCATCTGGGTGCCGAGGGTATCATTGGCGCCGGGAAACTTCTCGAAGTTCCAGCGGGGGATCTTGGCCACCACGTAGTCAATGGTAGGCTCGAAGGAAGCCGGGGTAACCTTGGTGATATCGTTGGGCAGCTCGTCCAGGGTGTAGCCCACCGCCAGCTTGGCGGCGATCTTGGCGATCGGGAACCCGGTGGCCTTGCTGGCCAGAGCGGAGGAGCGCGACACGCGGGGGTTCATCTCGATCACCACCATGCGCCCGGTCTTCGGGTCCACCGCGAACTGGACGTTG
>JBBQIE010000108.1:0-6731 GCA_038324625.1 Anaerolineae bacterium
TGCTTAGTGAGGAGTACCGTGGAACTGCCGACAACCGTCAAAGTGAGCAGCCGTCACCAGATCGCTCTACCCGCGGCCGCCCGCCGGCGGCTGCAAATAGGCGCAGGCGACCGTCTCCTTGTGGACGTGCAAGGTGATACGCTGATTCTCCTCCGCTGTCCAGAGGACTATGCCGATCGCATGGCCGGCCTTCACCGAGAGGTCTGGAGCGGCTTGGATACCGATGCGTACATTGAGGGGGAGCGGAAGGCGTGGACATCGACGAACGACTCGCCGACCACAGAGTCCTCGGCCTAGATACCTCTGTCTTCATCTACCACTTCGAGGCCCATCCTCGCTACTTGCCTTGTACTCGGGCTTTGTTTAGGGGAATCCAAGCCGGCAGGTGGAGAGGAATCACTTCAGTGGTAACCGTCATGGAGGTGACGGTGCGGCCCTGGCAGTTGCAGCGCCCGGATGTGGCCCAAGAGTACGAGGCACTGTTAGCCCATTTTCCCCATCTAACCTTGGTTGACCTCACACGCGACTCGGCGCGAATGGCAGCACAACTGCGAGCCGACCATCGTCTGCACCCCGCTGACGCCTTGCAGGTGAGTGCCTCTTTGCTTGGCGGTGCCACCGCTTTCGTCAGCAACGATAGACGACTTTCTCGGTTGGTTAGTCTCGTGGATGTGGTGATTCTCGACGACTTGGCCTGAAGCAGGCTCCCCGCCCTCAGTAGGCGTTCGGGTCCCGCAGCACTCGAAAAATGGTGCGGACCACTATCTTGATGTCCAGCAGCAGGGACCAGTTCTCCACGTACCACAAATCGTACTTGGTCCGCTCCTCGATAGACGTGTCGCCCCGCAGCCCGTTCACCTGGGCCCAGCCGGTCATGCCCGCCTTCTCCCGGTGGCGGTCCATATAGCGGGGGATGCGCTGCTTGAACTCCTCCACGAAGACCGGGCGTTCCGGACGCGGCCCCACCAGGCTCATCTCCCCCAGCACCACGTTGATCAGGTTGGGCAGCTCGTCCAGGGAGTAGTGCCGCAAGAAGGTGCCGATGCGAGTGCGCCGGGGGTCGTCGGGGGTGGCCCACACCGGGCCCGTCTGGTCCTCAGCGTCGGTGCACATGGTGCGGAACTTGAACATGGGGAAGGAGCGGGCATCCAGACCCATCCGCTCCTGAATGTAGAGCGCCTCCCCTCGCGACTCCAGCTTGACCAGGAGGGCGATGAGCATCATCACCGGGGAGATGGCTACCAGGATGACCATGCCCACCACCAGATCGAAGGCCCGCTTCAGGGTGAGCTTCCACCCCCGCAGGGCCACGTCCCGCACCGTGAGCATGGGCAGCCCATTCAGGTCCCCGATGCTCACTTCCGAGGCGATGATCTGGTACTCGTCCGGATAGACCTTGATGCCGATCCGGCTGCGGTCGCACTTGGAGATGATGTCCAGCACCTGGCTCCGGGGCGCCTCCGGCAGCCCGAACAGGACCTCGTCCACCCCGTAGCGCTCGATGATGGTGGGCAGGTCCGCCGCCGTGCCCAAGACCGGCAGGCCCATGATGGCGCCCTCGCCGCTCTCCCCATCCACGAAGCCTACCGGCTGATAGCCGAGATGCGGGGATTGCATCACCTTCTGCAGCAGCAACCGGCCGGCCTCGCCCGTGCCCACGATCAGTACTCGGTCACTGCCCACTCCCCGGCGGCGCAACAGTGAGCGCAGCCACCCGTGCAGGGTCCGCCCCACCGTGACCAGCACAATGGTCAGGATCCAGGCGTAGATCACCATCAGGCGGGGAAAGTCCAGATTGCCCTTGTAGACGAAGGAGGTGATGGCCACGGACACCAGGCTGCCCACGGAGACGGCCCCAAAGGCCGAGTAAAGCTCGTCCACCCGCGAGGAGACCCGCTTCACGTGGTACAGCTTGGAGAAGAAGAATACCCCAACCAGGGCCACGATCTGGATGACCATCATCCCCAGGTACACCCTGAACTCGGGGATGCCGGTCTCGGCGCGGGACTCCGTGGCCACCCGGATCTGATAGCCCAGGTAGAAGGCCAGCCCGACCATGCCGGCGTCCATCAGGACCAGCAATAGAGTGAAGAGGGCGCCCAAGTGCCGTCTACTCACGCGGCCCCTCCTTTGCCCCTCCCCGAGAAGCGCTCCACCATCGAGATGCCACCCATCACCATCGCTCGCTCCAGGGGCACCACCGCCCGACCGTAATGCTTGTCATAGAACCGCCGCATGGCCTGGAAGAACTCCCGCCCGGCCCTCGCGTTCCCGGAGCTGGCGGCCCGCTTGTAGTGCAGCACCGTGACCCGCGGCCAATAGACCACCCGCCAGCCCATCGTCCCCAGCCGGTAGCAGAGATCCAGGTCGTCCCCGTACATGAAGAAGGTCTGGTCCAGGCCCCCGATCTCCTCCAGGGCCCGGGCCCGCAGGAGCATGAAAGCCCCCACCAGCGAGCCCACGTCCGCCGTATCCTCCGGGCTCAGGTAGCTGAGATTGTAGGCTCCCAGGCGACGGCTGCCGGGGAAGGCCCGCGCCAGGCCGCTGAACTTGGCCAGGGCGTTGGCGGGAGTGGGGAAGCCCCGCCGGCAGGCGGCATCCAGGCTGCCATCGGCCAGCACCAGCCGGGGACCGAGAGCCCCGATGTCCGGGTGAGCCTCCATGTAGTCGAGGGTCTCCGCCAGGGCCGAGGGAGGCAGGATGGTATCCGGGTTGAGCAAGAGATGGTACCGAGCTGGGGCTCGGAGCAAGCCGAGATTGTTCCCATGCGACCAGCCCAGGTTGCGGTTGCGGATCAGGGCGTGCTCTGGGAAGTCCGAGGCCACCATGTCAGCGCTGCCGTCGGGTGAGTGATTGTCCACCACCGTCACCAACACGGTCCGGCCGGGCAAGCGGCTTTCCCCCAGGGACTCCAGGCAGTCCCGGAGCAACTCCCGGGTATTGTAGCTGACCACCACCACCTGCAGGTCGGTCATCGCGCTCGCTTCCTCTCCCTCGCCGGCGCCAGGTGCATTTCAGTTTGATGTTGGGGCCGAGTCGTGTAGGGGCGCCGCGGAGCCGCGCTTTTCGCGGCGGAGCTGCGCCCTTTCCACGCATGGGGGAGGGCGCAGCTCCAGGCTGAAGCCCTCCGCAGCGCCCCTACCATTATCGGCCGCCAGCCCCTGAACTGAAATGCACCCTCGCCACCGGAAAGACGGCAGGAAACCCTCGGGATCTCGGTCAAAGCCTCTCTCATGCCTTGTCATCCACCTGCAAGAGTTCGGCCAGCAGGGCCTTCATGCTTCGGGCCGCCTTCCCCCGGTGGCTGAGAGTGTTCTTCTCCGCCGGGGCCAACTCGGCCATGGTCTGGCCCAGGCTGGGAAGGAGGAACAGGGGGTCATACCCGAACCCGCCCGTCCCCCGCTCTGCGAAGGCGATCCGCCCCTCGACGGCCCCCTCCGTGGTATAGAGGCGTCCCTCCCGGAGCAGGGCCATGACGCAGCGGAACCGGGCCGTCCGCCTCTCCTCCGGCACCTCGGCCATCTCCCGAAGAAGCAGGCTCCTCCGGTCGGCGTCCGAGGCCCCCTCCCCGGCGTACCGGGCCGACATCACTCCGGGTCGGCCGCCCAGGGCATCTACCTCCAGGCCGGAGTCGTCGGCCAAGGCCGGCAGGCCGGCGGCCTTGGCGTAGGCCCGGGCTTTCAGGGCGGCGTTGTCGGCGAAGGTAAGGCCGTCCTCGATCGGGTCCAAGTCCAACCCCAGTTCCACCGGCGAGACCAGCTCGACCGCCAGCCCCGCCATGATCTGCCGTAACTCCTCGATCTTGCCCGGGTTCCGGGTCGCCAGAACCATCCTCATCGGTGTGCTTCCCATTCAGGCGGTGATGGTGCGCAGGGCAAGGATGAGGAGCACCTGAACCATTCCAGCGCCGCCCCACAAGAAATAGGAGAGCAGTCTCTCCCTCCGATAGAGGAGAACGGCGGCGGCGAAGTTGACGAACAATACCACACTGCCGATCAGGGGCAGGTAAAAGAGATCTCTCGGCGGGGCCATGCGGTCCGGCCGACCCAGGGCATCGAAATGCATCGGGATCTCGGTGGGCAGATTGGGGTAGCGCCAGAAGGTGAGAGCAAGGAGGAGCACCCCGGCCAGCAGTGTCCCCAGGGTCAAGGCGATCCCCAGCCGGTCCCGCCAGACCAGGGTGGAGAGGAGGGGCGGAGCGTACAGCCTCTCCTCCTGAGGCCGCAACGCTCCCAGGGCTCGCTCGGCCTCGAAGGCGCGCAGGAAGGGCTCCGTCTCCGCCGGGGAGATGGCGTAGATGCGCTGGGCGGTCTTGACGTAGAGGCAGTCCTCGCCGTGGGCGGTGGCCAGGTAGAGGATGAGGGTGCCCTCGGCCGACCGCTGAAGCCCCACGTTATGGCCCTCGAACCTCAGGCCCCGAAAGCGCGACCGGTTCTCCGCTTCCGGGGTGGTGTAAATGCCCTGTATGGCCTGCATCGGGACCGAGAAGCGCCAAGGGTCCGCGGAAATGAGCAGGCCGTTGCGATCCAGGCGGTAGCTCAACAGCTGGAAGCTGATGGTGTAGAGCACCGAGGCCACCGCCACCGGCACCAGAACCAGTGCCAGCAGCAGAAGCAGGAATGCCCCCGGGCCGATGCCGGTCACCAGAGCCCCCCAGACCACGAAGCCGGCGATGAGCACCAGGGCGGTGCTGATGGATATCAGCAGATAGAGGCCTCGCCCGGGATTAGCGGCGAATCTCAACCCTCTCTCCATTCGCTCATGCTATGCCTGCCTCTCCCGGCGGAGGGCGCCGGTCAGGCGATCCTGCCATGCCTGGGCATTCTCCAGCACTCGATAGGCGGTCATGTCCATGTGGATGGGAGTGACCGACACCAGGCCGTTCTCCACCGCCCAGATGTCGGTGTCCGGCTCCGGCTCTCCCCCGGGCGGATCTCCCCCGATCCAGTAATAGGGACGGCCGCGGGGGTCCTTCCGTTCCAGGAGCACGTCCCGGTACACCCTTCGGCCCAAGCGGGTGAGGCACACCCCTCGCACCTCCGCCGGAGAACCCGGGGGGACGTTGACGTTTAGGAAAGTGCCCTCCGGCAGGCCCACCGCCATCGCCACCTCCGCCACCGACGCGGCCATCTCGGCGGCGGTGTCGTAACCGGCGTCGGAATCGAAGCAGGCTAAAGATACCGCCATAGCCGGGAGGCCATTGATGGTGGCCTCCATGGCCCCGGCCACCGTCCCCGAGTAGGTGATATCCTGCCCCAGGTTGGGCCCGGCGTTGATGCCCGAGACCACCAGGTCAATCTTCTCCGGCACCACGCCCAGTACCGCCAGGGCCACGCAGTCCGAGGGGGTGCCGTTGGAGGACAATGCCGGTGAGCCGTCGGCCAGTCGCCGGCTCTCCACCCGCAGGGGCTTGTGCATGGTCTTGTTGTGGCCGGCGGCGCTCCAATTGTGATCAGGCGCCAACACCGTCACCGACCCCAGGCGCCGCAAGGCCGCTGCCAGGGCCATGATGCCCGGCGAAAGCACCCCGTCGTCGTTGGTTACCAGGATGTGCATGCCCTCTCCTTCGTTGCCAGGCGATTCTAGCACAACGTCGGCGAGGGCATGAATATGGGTATGGCGCGGAGAACCTCTCCCCCGGCCCCTCCCCGCGTCAGGGAGGGGACGTCCGACTCCCCCTTCCCGTGTCGGGAAGGGGCGGGGGGGGTTAGGTCAGTCCGCCTCTACTCTGCCGTCGCCGCTGCCCGGTCCTCCGGGGACATGGCCGCCAGGCGCTGTATTTCCGCCAGGCTCAAGCCCAGCCCTTCGGCCACCCGGGCCCCGTAGTCGCCGCCGGCCTTGTAGAACAGGGCCGTCTGCCGGAGCTGGATGCGCTTCTGCGCCCCGCCGAGGTGCCCGACGATGTTGGAGACCAAATTGGCTCGATCCTGGTCGGTCATGACCTTGCGATAGAGGTCCCCCGGCTGCACGAAGTCCACGTCCGCCAGCTCAACCGGGTGGCGCATGGCCATCCCTGACACCTCGATGGGTGGGGCCGCCAGGCTGGGATCGGGCGCCGGGCCGCCGAAGCTGTTGGGCCAGTAGTTGGGCCCGCCTCCACCGTTTCCGTCCGGGCGCATGGCCCCATCCCGCTGGTAGCTATGCATCCGCGCCGCCTTGGGCGCGTTGATCGGCAGCAGGTGGAAGTTGGGGCCCAGCCGGTGGCGGTGGGTGTCGTCATAGCTGAAGAGCCGCCCCTGAAGCATCTTGTCCGGCGAGGGACCGATGCCGGAGACGAAACTGGCGGGAGAAAAGGCCGCCTGCTCCACCTCGGCGAAGTAGTTCGCCGGGTTGCGGTCCAGCACCAAGCGGCCTACGTCTATCAAGGGGTAGTCGCCGTGTGGCCACACCTTGGTCAGATCGAAGGGATCGAAGCGGTAGGTCTTGGCCTCCTCCGGGGACATGATCTGCACTTGCAGATGCCAGGAGGGGTAGTCGCCGCGTTCGATGGCCTCGTGTAAGTCGCGGGTGGCCACGTCGGGATCCTTCCCCCGCATGGCATTCGCATCCGGGCCGGTGAAGTTCTCAATCCCTTGCTCGGTCTTGAAGTGCAGCTTCACCCAGGAATGCTGGCCCTCACTGTTGTACCACATGTAGGTATGGCTGCTGTAGCCGTTCATGTGGCGGTAGCCCTTGGGCGTGCCCCGGTCGGAGAAGAGGATGGTCTCCTGATGGAGGGACTCCGGGGTCAG
>JBBQIE010000109.1:0-6726 GCA_038324625.1 Anaerolineae bacterium
TGGCGGCGGGGGACGCCGCCCAACGGGACCTGGAGGAGTTGGAGCGGGAGCGCGAGAGCGGCCAACAGGCTCAACTCGAGGTGATCGGGGCTAAGGCGGCCTACGACGAAGCGGCGGCGGCCGTCGTCTCCGCCGAGGCCAGGGTCGGGGTGTTGCTTGCCGGGGCGAGCCGGGAGGAGGTGCGGGTGGCGGAGGCGGCGGTAAGCTCCGCCCGCGCCGGCCTGACGGCGCTGAGGGAGCAAGCGAGCAAGTACGTGCTCACCTCGCCTATAGAGGGGTTGGTGCTGGACCGGCTGGTGGAGGTAGGGGAGGTGGCTTTGCCGGGGCACAGCCTTCTGGCCCTCGGTGGCCTCGATCCCATAGAGGCGAGGCTGTACCTCTCGGGGAGCGATCTGGATCGGGTGGCGCTGGGGGCGGAGGTGCCCCTGAGGACGGACGCCTTCCCCGGGGAGGTGTTCCGAGGGAAGGTGGTCTGGGTGAGCGACCAGGCGGAGTTCACCCCGGGCAATCTCCAGGGCCGGGAAGAGCGGGAGACCATGGTCTACGCGGTGCGGGTGGAGGTGCCCAATCCGGAACACAAGCTGAAGCCGGGCATGCCCACCGACGCCTTCGGCCCGGAGGGATCGTGAACGCTCCGGGCCGGGGATATCGGGCGCTTCGGTGGTTCCTGTCCATTATCGTGCTGGTCGGCCTCGGGGGCCCGGGGGCGAGCGTGAGGGCTCAAGGGGCCCGGGCGGTCAGCCGCGGCTCCGGGACCATCGAGGCCACTATCGTCCAGATCCAGTCGGTGACCCCCGGACGGGTCGCGCTGGTAGCGGCGGAGGCCGGTGACGAAGTGCAGGCGGACGATGAGCTGATCCGCCTGGACCTGAGCGACCTTCAGGCCCAGGAGGGCCAGGCCCTGGCGGCGGTGGAACTGGCTCGGGCCAACCTAGATCGAGTCACGGCACCTCCTAGGGCCGAGGTGGTGGCCGTGGCCGAGGCGGAGGTGGCTCGGGCCGAGGCGGTCCGGGATGGGGCGAGGGCGGTCTGGACGGCGGCGGCGGGAATGGCGGCCGCCCCCGACGACCTGGACCGGCAGGTGGAGGCGGCCGCCGGCCGGGTGGCGCTGCTGACGGCGCAACAGGAAGGGGCCCAGGCGGCCCTGCACGAGGCCGAGGTGCGCCGGAACGAGGCCGAGCGACGGCAGTTCAACGACCAGGAGGCCACCCAGTTCCAAGTGGCGGTGAAACAGGCCCTTGCCGCCGAGGCGAACCTGGCGGCTGTCACAGCCGAGCTAGAGGGGGCCCAGAACCAGCTGGCCCTGGTGCAGGCGGTGTGGGCGGAGCCCGTGGCCTTGCTGGTGGCTGCTGATCGGGCCGAGGGCCTCTACCGGCAGGGCGAGGCGGCCATGGCGGTGGCGGAAGCGGGCCTGGCGGCGAAGCGGGCCCAGGCCAGGCCGGAGGAAGCGGCGGTGGCCCGGGCGGAGCTTCGGGCAGCGGAGGCCGCCTTGAGCCGAGTCTGGGTTCAGATGGGGCAACTGGTCATCCGGGCGCCGAGGGGCGGGGTGATCCTTAGCCGCATGGTCGAGCCGGGCGAGGTCACGGCCGCCGGCGCGCCTCTGATGACCCTGGCTGACTTGGAGAGCGTGACTCTACGCGTCTTCATCTCCGAGGCCGAGATCGGGGGGGTGAGGGTGGGGCAGACGGCGTCGGTCCGGGTGGACGCGCTGCCCGGCGAGGTGCTGGCGGGGACGGTGGAGTACATTGCCGATGAAGCCGAGTTTATCCCCAAGGACATCCAGACCACGGAGGGACGGGCTCGTCTGGTGTTTGCGGTCAGGATCAGGCTGGAGAACCCCGACCGGCAGCTGAAGGCGGGAATGACGGCCGAGGCGGAGTTCACCCCTCAGCGGTAGGTCGCTTTACGGGACTGTCGAGATGAGTACACTGGCGGCCAGACAGACGGGTCAGGTTAGCGCCGGAAGCTGGCCAAGGAGGATAGGTGAGAGACATCTGGGGAAGCGTGGAGCCGATGCGGGCCGAGGAGGTCGGTCGGGTGGTCTCGGATCGGCAGCGGTTACTGCGCCACGAAATAGAGGACTACTTGAGAGCCCAGTCGCTCGACCTGCCGGCCCGTCGGGAGGGGCTGTGGGCCCGAGACTACTTCTCGGTGGAGGCATACTTGGCCTCGGTGGCCCCGAACCGTCGGCGGTGGCAGGAGGCGGTGGGCCAGTTCGGACCGGCGCCGGAGCCGCCCAGGGCCGAGCGGTCGCCATTCCTGGAGGACGAGAGGACTAAAGCCCACTGGGTGACCATTCCCTTCCTGGGAGAGTACCGGGCACGGGCGATTCTGGCTCTTCCGAAGCAGGGGACGCCGCCGTTCCCCTTGGTGGTGGCCCAGCACGGTATCGGCAGCTCACCGGAGCGGGTTTTTGGCTTCGATGATCCCAGCAACATCTACCACGCTTACGGGCGTCGCCTGGTTGAGCGTGGCTACGCGGTGCTGGCCCCTATGAACGTCACCGAGGGCAAGCCCCGAGCCCGGCTCACCCGTCTATGCCTCATGTTGGGCGGCACCCTGTGGGGCCTCGAGATCGCCCGGACGTCCAGGCTCCTGGACTACCTGGAGACGAGGGGTGACATTGACGGTGCCAGGATGGGGATGTGGGGGATCAGCCTGGGCGGGGCCTACACCATGTTCACCCTCCCCCTGGAGCCGCGGCTGCGACTGGGCATAGTTACCGCCTGGTTCAACGATCGGGTGCGCAAGATGGTGATTGACGATCCGCGATACAGCTGCTTTCTCTCCACCGAGGAGGAGCACATCTTCATTCCCGGTTGGCTGAGGGAGTTCGGGGACAGCGATCTCATATCGCTTATCTGCCCGAGGCCGGTGCAGGTGCAGACGGGCAAAGGCGACGGCATCGCCTGGTGGCCCTTCGTTCAGGAGGAGTTCGCCGCTTCGGCGGGGCACTACCAGCGGCTGGGCGTGGGCGACCGGATCGAGTTGGATCTGCACGAGGGTGGCCACGAGATTGACGTCCAGGGTGGGCTGGAGTTCCTGGATCGGTGGCTGCGCTCCGAAGGCACGGCGGAGTAGACGCATCCGCGGCGTGTGAGGGCTGCCCCGGGGGCACGGACCCTGCCATCGGCTCAGGCGGCCTGGGATTGGGACCGGGCCAGCGTGCCGGCCCTGGGCGTCGGCGGGTACTTGCGCTTTCAACCGTGCTGGTTAATATCTGGGTGACCTGACCAAGGGTCAGTTTCCATGTGTAAGGAGGCAGCGACATGAGAGCTGCGAAGTGCCCCGAGTGTGGCGTGTCGGTGAGGGTGAGCGGCGCCGCTGAGGTGGGCGATGAGGTGACCTGCCAGTCCTGTGGCGAGGAATTGGAGGTCGCCGATACCGAGCCCCTTACCCTCAGCTACTTGGGCGACTACGACGATCTCGACGACGACCCCGACGACGAGGAAGAGGACGACTGGGACGACCTGGAAGAGGACGACGACGACTCGTTCTGATGAAGATCGAGTGACGTGACTGACAAGACGGCGAGGCATCATGCCTCGCCGTCTTGGTGCTTTGTTCGTGCCTGTCAATTCGCCGGCCGACTCTCGAAAACGGCAGTTTGCCTTGACGCCCCATGAAGCGTCGGGTATATTCGCGGGGTTGTTGGGCGTCCATTGGCTCTCGGTTGCCTGGGGGCTCCCCGGACTGAGCATCAAAGGTGATCCGGCCCGGAACGTGTGCTTGCGCCTCGTTCCCGGCCTTTCGGCATTTCTGGGACAGCAAGTGAAGAGGGAGGGAGAAGCAGATGAGCGGTACAAGACGGATGCTATTGGTGCTGGCTTTGCTGGTGACGGCACTGTCGCTGGTGCAGTGCGGCGGCAGTCCGGCCCCGACGGCCACGACCGCCGTGTCCGAAGCCACCACCGCTCCGGCCGAGGTCGCGACCTCGGCGCCGGAAGGACTGGGAACTATCCGGGTGGGAACGGAGGCGGCCTATCCCCCGTTCGAGAACAAGGACGAGAACGGCAATATCGTCGGCTTCGACATTGACCTGATGAAGGCCATCGCCGAGAAGGCGGGTTTCACCCCCGAGTTCTTCGATACCCCCTTCGACGGCATCTTCGTGGCCCTTCAGAGTGGCGAGTTTGAGGCCGTGATCTCGGCGACAACCATCAAGCCGGAGCGGGCAGAGATCGTGGACTTCTCCGACCCCTACTTCGACGCCGGCCTAGCCTTGGTAGTGCGGGCGGACTCGTCCTACCAGAGTGTGGATGACCTTGAGGGCCAGCCTATCGGGGTGCAGTTGGGCACCACTGGCGACATCGAGGCCAGTGAGCGCTACGGAGATGAGAACGTCCGCCGCTACGACGACGTGCTCCTGGCCTTCCAGGCTCTCATTAACGGTGACGTCGAAGGTATCGTCAACGACCTGCCGGTCACCAAGGGCTACATGGTGGGCAACCCGGACTCGAACCTGCGGCTGATCGAGGGGATGTTGACCTCGGAGCAGTACGGGATCGCGGTGAACAAGGAGCGGACCGATCTGCTGGCGGCCATCAACGAGGGCCTGGCGGCGGTGAAGGCCGACGGCACTTACGACGCCATCTTCAATAAGTGGATTGCCGCCGCCGAGGGCCCCGAGGCCGTGGCCGACGTATGCGGTGGCGCCGGGAACCTCAAGGCGGTGGAGGCGGTTGACGAGTATACCGTCCGCATTGATCTCTGCCGACCCGATCCCTCCCTTCCCTATAAGATGGCCTTCGGAGCCATGGCCATGCAGAGCCCGGCTAACCTAGAGCAGTACAGCGGCGGCGGCGATATGGGGATCAACCCCGTCGGCACCGGCCCCTATGTGCTCCAGGAGTGGGTGCGCGATGATCACATCACCCTGACGGCCAACCCGGATTACTGGGGCGAGGCCCCCAAGACCGGGACCGTGGTCATGCGCCCCATCACCGAAGCCGCGGCCCGGTTCCTGGAACTGCAATCCGGCACCGTAGACATAATCAACAACCTGGGCACGGACGACTTCCCCCGGGCTGAGGCCGACGCCAACGTGCAGGTGCTGGAGCGCCCGTCGTTCAACATCGGCTACCTCTGGATGGACCGGGACCTCGAGCCCTTCACCGACCAGAAGGTGCGCCAGGCGGTGGGCATGTGCCTCGACCGCCCGGCCCTGGTGGAGGCTTTCTATCCGCCGGCCTCCGTGGTGGCGGAGCAGTTCATGGCTCCTGGGCTGTTGGGTTACACCGAGGGAATGACCTGGTATGATCGAGACGTCGCCAAGGCCCAGGAACTCCTGGCCGAGGCCGGCTACCCGGATGGGCTGGACGTGACCCTCAGTCTGAGGGACGTGGTCCGCGGCTATCTTCCCGAGCCCACCAAGGTGGCGGAGGCGATTCAGGCCCAGCTGGGTGAGTGCGGCGTGCGGGCCACCCTCGACGTGGTAGAGTCCGGCGCCTTCTTGGACGGCGCGGCCGCCGGGGACTTCGAGATGGGCCTGCTGGGCTGGCTGGCCGACTATCCCGATCCCACCAACTGGCTGGACTTCCACTTCATGGGCACCGGCGCCGGCGACCAGTTCGGCCAGCCCTTCCCCGATGTCGTGGACTTGTTGAGCCAGGCGGGGAGCATCGTGGATGCAGGCGAGCGCCAGGCGCTCTACGATCAGGTCAATGAGTTGCTGAAGGAATACGCGGTAATGGTCCCCATCGCCCACGGCGGTTCGGCCATGGCCGCCCTCGCCGACGTGGAGGGCATGTTGGCCAGCCCCTTGAACTCGGAAGTGTACGCGCCGGTGTCGAAGCCGGGGGCGGACACCATCATCTACGCCAAGAGCGGTGACGCCATCTCCCTGGACTGCACCGACGAGACGGACGGCGAGTCCTTCGAGGTGTGTAGCCAGATCTTCGACGGACTGCTCCAGTTTGCCCCCGGAACCACCGATGTGGAGCCGGCGCTGGCGACCTCCTATGAGGCTAACGAGGACGCTACTCAGTGGACCTTCAACTTGCGTGAGGGTGTCCAGTTCTCCGACGGCACCCCGTTCAATGCCGATGCCGTGGTGGTCAACCTGGAGCGGCAGTGGGATACCGCCAACCCGCTTCACGTGGGACGCACCGGTGAGTTCTACTACTTCACCGCCTTCTTCGGCGGGTTCAAGGGACAGTAGACTCCCTTCGCTGGAAGGGTGTGGGCTGCTTGTCGGTCCACACCCTTCTTTGTTGTACCGGACCATTGAGGATGTCACGGAGTGACCACGAGTGGGGGAAGAGACGGAAGCGGAACCTCCTGACGCCGGTTTGATGCCCCACGGGGCTACGGGGAGAGCATGACCAGATACATGGCTCAGCGGCTGGTGATGCTGATTCCGGTGCTTCTCGGCATCACCGTTATCACTTTCGCCATGCTCCGGCTCATCCCCGGGGATCCCTGCCGGGTGATGCTGGGAGAGCGGGCCACGGAGCAGATGTGCGCCGACTTCAATCAGCGCATGGGCTTCAACGACCCCATCCAGGTGCAGTTCTACCGGTACGTCAGCAGCCTGCTCCGGGGGGACCTGGGCTCCTCCATCAAGACCGGGCAGCCGGTGGTGACGGAGTTGGCGGAGCGGTTACCGATGACCTTCGAGCTCACCCTGGCGGCCATGTTCCTGGCGGTGACCCTGGGAGTCGGGGCGGGGGTGCTGGCGGCCATGCGCCGGGGCAGCTTGGCGGACCTGGCTACCATGCTGGTGGC
>JBBQIE010000110.1:0-6681 GCA_038324625.1 Anaerolineae bacterium
CCTGGAAGACGCTGGGAGCTTGCTCGCAGAGAGCGTCCAACACCCGCTCTGCCACTTCGCGTATCTCCCACTGCGCCCCCGGGTTCAGCCCCCGCTCGCGGATGAAGTGCCGCCAGGAGCGGAAGTTCATGGTTACGATGATTCGAGTGGCAGCGGCATTGGGCAGCACGAAGCGGGCATCCTCTTTCCGCACCCCGTGAGCGCGAAGCTCCCGGTAGGCTTCCCCCACCGTGCCCAGGAAGCGCTCCATGGCCTCGGCCGCCGCCGGGTCCGCCTCCACCTCGGGAGGGATGACGTACTCCGGTCGGGACATCTCCACGTAGCGCTGGCTCTCCTGGCTGTAGCTGGCGATCCGGTGCCGCACCAGTTGATGGCTGCAAGCCCGTGATATTCCGCTTATGTCGAATGTGGCTGAGGCATGCTCGATGATGCTCTCGTGGCCCTCACCCACCCGCCGGCGGATGAAACCACCGGGGTCGCCCTTGGGCTCGCTGCGATAGCAGGCCCTGCCGGCCTCCTCAATCAGCTCCTCGGGTGTGCCATTCCCCCCCAAGTACTTGGTAATGGCAATCAGCTTGACCTGCACTCTATCTCCCTCCATTGTTGGCTGTATGTGCGGTTGTCGCCAGGTCCCTAGACGCAATCGCTCATAGTGCTAAGGCCATTCTCTACCATCTGTTCCAACAGGTTGACTTCCTGCACCTTCAGGTGATCGCCATCGCGCTTGAGCAGCAGGCTCTTCACCTCATGATGACCTATAGGCACCTCGAATGCCTGCCCCCATACCGGGAACTCAACCCGCGCCGTCCGATCCCTCCCGGAGGTCTCGTGCAGCCGCAGCACCAAGTCCTCGCCCTGCTCCGCCGCCTTGAGGGCTCCGATCTCCACCCCCAGCGTGGGACAGACGATCGCCGACCACTGGCTGGGCAGGATACCGCCATGAGGCTTGGTGGCCAGGCTCAAAATCGGTGCGTTCCTCTCGTGGGCGGCGGCCACCGTCCCGGCATCTTGCCAAGAGCCCTCATGGGGAAGAACCCAATAGGCCAGTTTCTGTCGCCCCTGATCCACGAAGGTGTAGGTCTCGCCAGGAACGAACGGGCGGGGGTCGTGGAAGGCGTAGGGCGGCGAGCGCAGGATGGTCATGCGAACGTCAACCAGGGCCGGGCCGCTCCGCTCCCCACCCGCCTGCGCCTTCATGTCGAACCCATACTTGGAGTCGTTGATGAGGCTCAGGCCATAGGCAATGGGCTTACCGTCCCGCGTCCGCCCCACCCCGGTGGCGTCCACCCACGACTGACCCGGGTCCTCGTCCCCATTGGCCAGGCGCACCGTGACGCCATAGGGAGCCTCATAGGAGCAGACAGGATACTCAACGGCAAGGGGGAACGACACTTTCAGGGCCTTCCGGGTGTCGTGCCAATCCAGGTCGGACTCCACCTCGATGTCCCGCCGGCCGGCGTAGAGACTGACGCGCTCTTGCACTATGGACCGCCCAAAGCGGCGGCTGACCCGCAGGGACGCTCGCAGTGGACCCTCCTCGATGACCTCGATTGTCGCCTCCCCGAAGCAGCCCACGGCGGTGTGGTACCCAGTCACGCCGTGGCTCCAGGTATCGCCGGGGTCATCCAGCACCACCAGAGCATTGCCCGGTCGGGCCAGCACCTCCAGGTCAGCCGCCTTGTCCCGAAGCGATATCCATTCACCGGTGTCGGCATCCAGCTCCAGACGCCAGTATTGGTTATCCAGCGAGGTCGTGCCCACCTTCAGCTCGGGGGCATCCGCGCCCTTCCGGCTCCCGTCAGTCACTTCGTCAGTCAAGTGCATGCAGGTCGCCCCGATAGCCGGAAGCTCCACGCCCACGAGGAGGGAGCCATCGTGGCCGCGCTGGGTCGGCAGCGGCACTCCACCCGCGTAGGCGCCTCTATCGTCCGTCTCTCTGGCCACCACCGCCTGCCGATTCCAGGAGCAAGGGTTGAAGAGCAGCATCGGACGCCCATCGCCCCGGCAATCCGTGACTGCTGCTAGGCGCTCCAGGGCCCTGCGTTCGATGCCGGCGCACATGCGAGTCACCTCGTCGAAATCGGTGGCTGCATCCTCGTAAGCCTCCGGTATGCTGGAGCCCGCTAGAATGTCGTGGAACTGGTTGAATAGCACTAGCCGCCAGGTCTCGTCGAAGGCCCTGGGGCCGGCCACCGGTTCCCCGGCCAGCATGGCGGCCACGGCGTTGGCCTTCTCCACCGCTACCAGCCTCTGTTCCGCGAAGCGGTTCCACCGCTTGATGTCCGACTGCACCGAGTAGCATCCCGGCGCGTGGTGCTGCAGCTCGGCTCGGCGAACGGAGTAGTCATGGCGCGCTTCCTTGGCCTCATCGAAGAAGGCCCTAAGCGATCCCTGCACCACCGGCGGCAGGTCGGGGCGACGGGAAACCCGCTCTATAGAGTCCAGATTCTCCCGAGTAGGGCCGCCGCCGTGATCCCCCACCCCATAGAAGCAGAGCACCCCGCCGGCTCGCTCGGGGGTATGAACCACGCTCTTCACGATCCAAGCCTCGATCTCCCCCGCCCAAGTGCAGTAGTGATTGGGCGGGCGGCAGGCCAGTACCCGCGAGCCATCCGGGGCCTCCCACCAATAGAGGTCCTCGTCCATCCGCACCTCACGCTCCGGATCCGGCCGGAAGTAGACGTAGGAGTCCAATCCTCCCTTTGCCAGCAACTGGGGAAGGGTGCCGGCATGTCCGAAGCTGTCCACGTTGTAGCCGACCGTCGCCTCCATCCCGAACCGGCTCCGGAAGTACCCTTGCCCGTACAGCAGCTGACGGACAAAGGCCTCGCCACTGGGCAGATTGCAATCCGGTTGGACCCACATTCCCCCGACTATGTGCCAGCGACCCTCGCTCACCAGCTCCCGGATGCGGTCGAACACCTCCGGCTCCGCCTCCTCCACCCACGCGTACAGCTGGGCCTGTGCTGAGGTGAAGGTCATCTCCGGATACTCATCCATGAGGTCAACCACGGTCCGGAAGGTGTCCAGGGTCACCTGTCGGCCCTCGTCCCGCCTCCAAAGCCAGACCGGGTCAATATGGGCGTTGCCGATCATGTGTACCGTGGGCGAGTGGTCCCCCTTGGGTCTATCCATCAACTATCCCTCCATTGCGGGTGACACTGGGGAACGGCCTCTGCTACAATCGCCATAGACCGCGCGAGGCCAACCAAACATGATGCAAGAATCGAACCGTCGCTACTTGCCGTCCATCAAGGAACTGCCCGCGAGCGAGAGGCCCCGAGAGCGGCTGCAACTCTATGGCCCCGGCGTGCTCACCACCCCCGAGCTGGTGGCTATCATCTTGCGCACCGGCTCCCGCGGCGAGAATGCCGTGTCCCTGGCCACCCGCCTGGTCAGCCACTTCGGGGGGTTGCCCGGTTTGGCGCGGGCTTCGATCGAGGAACTGGCCTGTGTCCACGGCGTGGGCCAGGCCAAGGCCACCGAGATCCGCGCCGCCGTCGAGCTGGGAGTCCGACTGGCAGCCTCGGTGGACGACCTGAAGCCGGTCATCCACGGACCGGGGGATGCCGCCGGGCTGGTCCTCACCGAGATGAGCCTCCTCACCGAAGAGGAGTTGCGGGTGCTGGTCCTGGACACAAAGAACCAGGTCCTGGGCCTACACAAGGTGTATCGAGGCACCGTGGATAGCGCCCCTCTCCGGCCGGCCGAGGTCTTCCGCGAGGCCATCCGCCGCAACGCCCCCGGAATCATCGTGGTACACAATCACCCCAGCGGCGACCCCGCCCCTTCTCCGGACGACGTGAAGGCCACCGAACGGCTGCGGGAGGCGGGAACCATACTCGGCATTGATCTGCTGGACCACCTGATCATCGCCGGGGGCAAGTTCATTAGCATGCGCCAGAAGCAACTGGGGTTCGCCTGAGAGGGGCAGAACCACATGGGAGAAGCCAGAGTCGCCCTGCCGGCCAAGCCGTTCGTGGCCCTGCTCAGTGCCCACCCGCCCCTGCTCGTCGAATGCCGGCGCCGGTTGGAGGAACATCTCGGGCCGCTGGACTACGCCAGCGACACTCTGCCCTTCACCTACACCGGCTTCTACGACAAGGAGCTGGGAACCCCGATTCTGCGACAGTTCCTCTCGGTGGAAGCCCTAATGGCCCAGGACGCACTCGCTGCCCTGAAAGTCCTCACCAACCAGCTGGAGGGATCACTAGCCCTGAACGGTGCCCGGCGCGTCAACCTGGATCCAGGCTACGTTACCGCCGCCAAGGTGGTCCTGGCGACCACGAAAGACCATGCCCACCGGCTCTACATTGGTGACGGCATCTACGCTGAGGTCACTCTGCACTACCACGCCGGTGACTTCCAGCCCTGGCCATGGACCTACCCCGACTACCGCTCACCGGAGTATCGCTCCATCCTCAAGCACATCCGCGGCCTGTATATGGTACAACTGGCCGCGGGCCGACAGAGCTCTACCGAGCCCTAATCTCCCAGTACGAGCACCGAAGTGGTCAGGTTCTGATGCACCGGCCTGCCGTCATCGAGAAGGGATTGCTCTCCCAGGGTACCGATCCCGAGCATGGACGCGCCAGCGGCCACATGACGCAGTTGTGACATTACCTCGCCGACCCTCTCACCCAGGGCCATCGTCCGGCCCGTCCCTTGAGCTACCAGCACTCCCCGCACCCGGCCCGGTCCGAGGTCGGCTCGCACCATGGATTCGGACATAGCCGCCCCGGCGGCCGAGATCAAGGACTCGGGTGTGGACGACAGGAGCCTCATAATGTCCCCTTCTCGAACATCGGAGAGAAAGCCGATGCTTCCGTCACCGGACACCGTGCCGGGTTCCTTGACCAGCAAGCGATTGGTTCGCGGCTCCTCCACGGCCAGAGGCTGGAGGGCAGCGTACTTGCGGATGCCATGCCCTCGAAGCTCGTCAGCGGAAGCCCTAACCCACTCCCCGTAGACCTGAGCCGCCGGTCGGTCCCCCAGCAACCGGACCATGCGGCCGGAAACACCGCCGGCCGGGGCCGCCTGGGCCGTGGGCCAGTAACCGGTGCTGAAGGCGCTGCCGGCCCTGAGGCCCCCGTACACGACGGCCACGGCCACGCTATTGGGGAGCACGTGACTGCCGGAGAATACCGCCCATCGTGCTTCCAGATGCTCGTCGGCCACCGTGCATCCCAGCAGAGGCACCCCTCGGCCCAAGACTGAGACCACGCCCTCCAACAGTGACTCCTCGTGTCCGGGAGGGGCAAACATCAGCGCCACCGCCGGCGGTCCATCATTCGGGGAAGCGATGGCGATGGCCTCCGCTGCGGCCGCGGCACCCGCCTTGCGAGGATTGCCGGACACCTCGGCGTGACCCACCCCGACCCTCATGCCGGCACCGCCCAGGGCCATGACGGCAGCCGCCTGACCCCGACCGCCCCCTCGCGTGGCCCCGCCGGACGTCATCAGGCCGGGTCCGGAGGTGCCGCCAATGAGAGGAATCGGGCCCGTGAAGATGCGGCTTGAGCCCAGCAGCACCGGGAGGTCGTAGCCCGAGGTGCCGACCAGCACCACCAGGGCCGGTTCCTCGGGCAGCATGGCGCAGGCCAGGCCGAGGGCCTTGCGCGCGGCGCTCCGCGCATCCGCGTCCTCGGAAACACCCACCCCAATGGCCAAAGGCGCCGCTCCCGGGGCACCACCCGGTGATCTTGGTTCCATGACGCCTACCCCCTGTGAATTGGCCGAGTCGTCTGCATCTTAGCCACCGACCGGAACCCCGGTCAAGCGGCGTACACGGGAACCTAGACCGCGCCCCCCCTCTTGTGGCAAAATGCCCGGATACCTTGGCAGGAGAGCACCCACCATGCGGAGGATTGACCTCACCGGACCCATTTACGAGGGTATGTGGACCTACGGCCCCCCGATGCCGGAGGTGAGGCTGCCGCGGGTGGCCAGCCTCGAGCGGGAAGGCTGGGACGCCCACCTCATCCATATGGGGAATGTCCAGGGCACCTATTTGGAAACGGCGGCTCATTTCCAGCCGGGGAGGAACACCATCGAAAGTGTGCCGCTGGACCGGATGTTCGCCCGGGCCGCAGTGCTCAACGTGGGCATCAAGGCGCCCTGCTCTCTCATCACCGCCGATGACCTGGTCTCCACCGGCGTGGAGGTCGAGCCCGGTATGGCCGTCCTGGTGGGCACGGGTTGGGACCGCATGTGGGGCTCGCACCGCTTCTACTGGGACAGCCCCCACTTCACTCGCGAGGCCATGGAATGGCTGGCGGACAAATGCCCGGCGATATTCGGCGTGGACATCTCCAGCGCCGACGACCCCTTGAATCCGGTTGGCCTCAACAACCTAATCTTCGACGTTGGGGCCTTGCTCCTGGCGCCCTTGGTGAACTTGGGGGCCATCACCGCGCCTTACGTGGACCTGGTGGCCCTGCCTCTGCTCATCCCCGGCCTCTGCGCCACCCCTTGTCGGGCCATCGCCATCGAGCCCTGAGGAAGGCCCAGGGTGACGAAAACCTACGTGGTGGGTGGAGCCATCGCCTGGTGGCGCGATCTGTCGAAGGCACGTGGCCTAGTCCCTGAGGCTCCAGGGGCCCTCAGCCCCATAGAGGGCCTCCCAGTTGCGGGCCCATTCCAGCGCCGCCTGCACTTCGTCCATGGGCCCCTCCATCGTCT
>JBBQIE010000111.1:0-6655 GCA_038324625.1 Anaerolineae bacterium
TCTCCGGTCTCGCCGTCAATGATCTTCAGCAGCACCTCGCCCGTCTCCGGCTTGATCTCGAACTTGGCATAGGTGTTGCTCTGCCTGTCCCACTGCCGGTTCTGCGGACCTGGCTGCGACTTCGACTCGGGAGGCTCCGCCACTGTCGGCGGCTCCTGGGTGAGCTTGGCGTAGGGTCTCCACCCCGGCAGCGTCTCACCTGCCTCAATATGGTCCCCCCCGAGGCCGTTCAGTTCCACGCGCTGTAGCGCATCCATGCTTGCCCCCTTCCGCCTCATCCCTGGCGGAACCACGACCTACGCTGACGTATCAGTCACGTTCAGGCTCATGATCGAGAGCCATTCGTTCTGTTGGTTGTAGAGGTTGAGCAGCTGCGCCTGCAGACCCATGTACTTGCTGCGCACCCGCTCACTCTCCGCCTTGAAGTCCTTGTCGGCCCGCTCGATCTTGGCGGCGAAAGTGGTCAGCCTCTGCTCATTGTCCGCCAGGCGCCGAGCCATGATCCCGGTCTCGCTCTGCACAAAGGGGCTGAGCTTATCGGTCACCGCCGTCGCCACGTCTTTGAGCAAGGCGCTGGTCTGGGCAAAGTCACCGCTCAGTGCCGCGGACAGTTTGGCACTATCACTGATCTTCAGTTCCATGGTCGTGCTATCGAACTCAATCCCAATATCGGCCAACCCCCCGTTGCTGGACCTCGTCATGGCGGCGCGGTAAAGATCGCCACGCAGAGTCAGCATGGATGCGTCGCCGGCCAGCGCTGCCCGCTGATAGGTCGGATTGGCGCTGCTGTCGTTGCCGGAAGCCACCTTGGTAGTGCTGGTCTTGGTCTTGATGTAGCCCAGGGCATCGTTGAACTTGGCAATGAAGTCGTTGACCTTGCCGGTGGCACTGTTCATGTCGGTGCTGATGGACAGCCGAGACTCCCCTACCTTGGTAAGGTTCAGCGTCACTCCGCTGATCACGTCCGACAGGCTCGAGTTGCTGCTCCGAGACACGGACATGGTGTTGACGGTGAACTCGGCGTTGGCCGCCGCCTGCAGCTGGTTCTGGACGACGCCGCCGACGAATAGATCGAGATCCTGCAATACCGTACCAGACGTGTCCTCGCCACTGAGGGTGTAGTCCAGGCCAGTGTGGGCGGCGCTTAGTACCAGATGATTGTCCACGATAGCGGCGTTGACCTGTTTGCCTTCGGCGTAGACCGCTCCATTGATGGCATCCCGGATCGTGGTGAGAGTGTCCGTCTCGTCAATGTTTATCGAGGTGCCGTTGAGGTCGAAGGTGCCGCTAAGGTTGAGTGCTGCCTCAACGTCGTCGAAGTGCTTGCCTCGAATGCTCTGGGCCTTAGCCAGGGCGGTGACCGCGAAATCATAGCTCCCAGTAGCGGCCCCGGCACCGGCCGCGGCATTGATCACAGCCGTATCACTGGCTATCACGGTTCTGGCGCTGCCCAGCTTGTAGTTATCATCCTGACCCGCCAGTTGCTGAGCCACGGTGTTCAGGCCACCCAACTTGGTGTTGACGTCAGTCAGTATGCCCTTGAGCAAGTCCAGATCACCCTTGCGGGTATTGAGCGCCGCGACCTGCTTGCTGCGGCCGGACATGGCCACCGTTACCAAGCTGTTGATGCTGGAAGTGCTCAGGAAACTGCTATTGCCGCTGGTTGTTGTCGCCTCTACCACGGCTTCTACTCCTTATCCCGCCACGCTGAAAGCCGCGGCGGCCCGCGGAGCCTGCCTCACCTCGGATGAGACTACGATTGGGGCCGACTCTGCCGCCATACGCCGCCGCACTTCCAACCACGCTCCCCGCAGTTCCTGGAGCAGCCCGGCTGCCGTGTCGAAGTCCTGCTTGCGGACGCACTCCTCACAAAACTCGTAGATGGCATAGAGGCGGGGAGAGAGTTCGGGAGCGGCCTCGAAATCCAGAGCCGTTCGTAGTGAGGTGCTGGCCTGAAGCACCCTGGTCGTGTCTCCAGAGGCACATCCGGCGATCGCGGCATCGTAGCTGAGGATCACCAGGTCCAGCGGCGATGCCGCCATTATCTGCTGCGTCTTGTAGGCGCCCGCTTGGGATTGCCTGTACATGTCCTTCTCCTCTCCTTAGTCAGATGCAGGAGGGATCGCTCCCCCCTGCATCTGGTCTGATCACTCTAGTCGCGTCTGCTTCTAGCGGAACAAGGAGAGGATGTTCTGCGGTGCCTGGTTGGCCTGGCTCAGCATCGCCATGCTGGTCTGAGACAGGATGTTGAGTCGGGTGACTTCCACCTGCTCGTAGGCCATGTCGGCGTTCATGATTCGGTTGTAGGCTGCTTCCGTGTTGACCTGAGCCACGGAGGTGGTCTCTTCCTTATAGGTCAAGCGGGCCATCAGAGAACCGAGGTCGGACATGCTCTTGCTCACCGTGCCGATAGCAGTGCTCACGGTAGCCATGTACGTGCCGGCCTTGGTGGCGGTGGAGACATCAACCGAGTAGGCACTGGCCTTCTGATAGTCGAACGTCTGGATGGCGGTGTCCTCACCGGCCTGCATGGCCGCCAGGGCACCCGCCGCGACGGTCAGGCCGCGACCAGTGTCGTAGGTAGCGCTGGCGTTCACGTAGAAGTAACTGCCTGTCGCACCACCGGTGGAGCCATCGGCGTCCACCGCCAGGGCCTGCCCAGAGGCGGACTGCAGCTGCATCTGGCCGGTGTTGTGCTGAACGTAGTGCATGTTGATACTGCCGGCCGCAACGGCCGCCGTCTGGTCGCTGGTGGTAAACGTCGTGCCCGAGGCAGTGCCATCGCTGTTCAGGAGCGCCACGGCAGAACCGGTGACTAGAGTCGAAGTCTGGTTGGTACCACCATCCCAGTTGTACACCAAGGCCTGAGTGCCGGCGGTGTAGCTGACGATGTTCAGTACGTGTGCACCATTACCCAACTCAGTGCCGGCCGTGGTCGCGTGCCCCAGCGTGGTAGTAGCCGTGCTTGTAAGGCCCGATCGCGATACTTCCGTCGCCTTACCGATGTTGTTCGCGGTCGCGACGGCCTTCATGGCCAGCTTGTAGGAGCCGGTGTCGAGACGAGAAAGCCCCGTGAACGGGTTGACGCCGGTGCCGCTTATGGTACCCCAGGCCGCGTTGGTGGCCCCGGTCTTGCTGGCGGTATCAGCGGCGGCGACGCTCGAGATACCCAGTACGGTCGGATCGTGCGCCACACCCAGTTGCCAGGTCGTGGTCTCGCCGGTTTCGGCACCGGTCTGGAACAGCTTGCTGACCGTACCGTCCAGCAACCGGCTGCCGTTCCACTTGGTCTCGTCTACGATATTCTGCACCTGCTCAGCAAAAGATGAGAGCTGGTTCTGAATTGCTACCCGCTCCTCGTCTCCCACTGAGTCGTTCGCCGCTTGCTCAGCCTTGCTGCGCATCTGGATAAGGATGTCGCTGATCTTCTGCAAGCCGGACTCGCCGACGGCCATCATGTTCTTGGCGTCGCCGATGTTGTCCATAGCCACCTTCAGGCCCTCGGAGCGGGCAAGCATCTTGGTGGCAATGGTCAGGCCGGCGGGATCGTCTTCGGCTGAGTTGATACGCTTGCCGGTGGCCAGGCGGGTCTGGTGCAGACCCAGCTTGGTGTTGGTAGCACGCAGTGAACTGAGAGCATTGAGAGCACCGATATTGGCGGCTATGCGGGTGAAATCAGCTTGTGCCACTTGAATTACCTCCCTGCAATTTGAATCCGGGTATCCTTACCCGGATACCGTGACCCACCTGGGGTCTCCAGAAGTGCGGCTTGTCCATCGCGCGGTTGCTTCCGACTGCTCGGTTCGATAGCCACCTCCCCTGAGACCGTCCTTCGCCATACCTATCGGCAGAAGTGGTTTTTCCTTTAGCCCCCGGGTCCACGGATTTCCCGGCCCCCAAGCACCTCGCTGCCCACTTGTCCATCCCCGTCCGGTCGGTGACCACCCGCGCCTTAGGAGCGCTCTCTCCTCAGTAGTGGGGTCTCCCATCGCGGAGAGAAAGGATCCGCGGACACGCTCGTCGCGGCGACTGGAACCGACCCGCTTGGGGATCTTTCGCGTTTTTGTCCCCTTTTCGCGACCTTCGTGATCCGAAGCCCCAAGCTGCCCGAAGTTGCCCAGACCCCCTCCCTGTGATACCCTCTTTCCCTGTTCGGCCCATTCGTCTAGCGGCCCAGGACGCGGCCCTCTCAAGGCTGAAACAGGGGTTCGATTCCCCTATGGGCCACCTCCAAGGCTCCCCCGACGGGAGCCTTTTTGTTCGCCCCGTTGCCGGACCCTATAATGCCCGGCATGACCAGTTCCGCAGCCTCCCGGCCCACCCAGGACTCGCCTGCCGATCGCTCCTTGCTTATCGCGCGCGCTTTCGTGGCCCGTCGGCAGTCGCACTCCCCCTACAGCCGATTCGCCGTGGGCGCCGCCGTCCGCACCGAGGATGGCCAGATATTCCAGGGCAGCAACATCGAGAACGCCTCCTACGGGCTCACCATGTGCGCCGAACGGGTGGCCATTTTCCGGGCCGTGGCCGCTGGACAGCGGCGCATTCTCGCCCTGGCCATCAGCGCCGTCCCCGCCGCCTGGCCCTGCGGCGCCTGCCGCCAAGTTCTCGCCGAGTTCGCCGACCCCTCCTGCCCGGTCATCGTGGCCGAGGGTGATTCGATCGTCGGCAGCTCCACTCTCGGTGACCTTCTGCCCCATGCCTTCGAAGCTCAGTTCCTGGTCGGCGACGGGTCCGAGGAGTCACCCTCGCGGCCCTGATGTACCTGCGACCGGAAGTGCCCAGGCCCAAGAAGCGCCGCCTGAGGACCGTGCTCCTCTACGCGGTGGCCCTGCTCCTCCTCGCCTACGCCGGCGTCCAGCGGCTGCCCTGGTTCAAGGCTCTCAATCCTACTCCCACTCCCACCCCCTCCGTCGCCGACCACAAGGCGGCAGCCCAATCGGCCTCTCGCGTCGGCCACATTGATGCCGCCCTCGCCGCCTACGACCGGGCCCTGGACCTCGCCCCCACCGACGTCGAGTCCCTCACCGAGAAAGCCATCCTCCTTGTCCTCCGGGAGCACTACTCCGAGGCCATCGCCTCCGCCCGCGCCGCCCTGGCCACCGATCCCGAGAACAGCCGAGCCCTGGCCGCCATCGCCCAAGCCCTGGACTGGGAGGGGGAACTGGATGAGGCCTTGGTCTACGCCCGCGACGCCATCGGCGCCGGGGAGAAGGACGCCTACGCTTACGCCGTCCTCTCCGAGGTGCTCACCGACCGGGGGGAGCTGGCCGAGGCCCGCGACGCCGCCGACGAGGCGGTGGGCCTGGCCCCGAGGAACGGCATGGCCCACCGCAACCGGGGCTACATCCTCCAGCGCCTGGGCCTCTACCAAGATGCCCTCGCCGAGTACCAGACCGCCGCCAAGCTGGAGCCGGGCCTCTTCCTGTATTATGTCAATATGGGCTACGCCTACCTGGCCATGCAACAGGGGGAAGAGGCCATCGCCCACTTCCGCCTGGCCACCGAGAAGGACCCCCATAGCGCCATGGCCCTCCAGGCCCTGGGCCGCGCCCTCCTCTTGGCCGGGGAGACGGAGGAGGCCATTGACGTCCTCCAGCAGGCCACGGAGATGGACCCCCAGCACATGCGGGCCCAGGCTGATCTGGGCGCCACCTACTACGTGCGGCTGAACTACGAGAAGGCCATCCCCCACCTGGAGCGAGCCATCGCCCTGGGCTCCAAGAGCCCCCTCACCTATGTGCAGCTTGGCCTCTCCCTGGCCTACACCGAGCAATGCCCCAAGGCGGTGCCTATTCTGGAACAGGCCCTGGCCATGAACCCCGACTCCGAGCCGGCAAAGCGCGGCCTGGAACTGTGTCAGCCATGAGCCCGCCGACATCACCAAAGCCGGGTCTCGCCGCATCTGTCAGAGCCCACTTCACCCGCCTGATGCCGGTTCTCCGCATTGCCAAGACTCCCACGCACCGCAACGGCGATTTGCATTGAGGGCAGCCCTCGGTTATAGTGGCGACGGTTTAGCACTCGGTGGTACAGAGTGCTAACGGAAACCAAACCGTTGTAGGAGGTCGTCAGATGGCAGCCAATCTGAAGCCTTTGGCCGACCGCGTGGTGGTCGAGCCTCTGGAAGAAGAGCAAATGACTGCGACCGGGGTCTACCTGCCTGATTCAGCGCAGGAGCGCCCCATGAAGGGCTCGGTCATCGCCGTGGGCCCGGGTCGCCTCGATGACAAGGGCAAGAGAGTGGCCGTGGAGCTCAAGCCGGGCGACACCGTCCTCTACGCCAAGTACGCCGGCACCGAGGTGAAGCTGGGCGACAAGGAACTGCTGGTTCTGAAAGAGTCGGATATCCTGGCCATTATCGAGTAGAGGCCCCCGGCCGCTACCTTAGGAGATTACCTAAATGCCGAAGCAATTAGTTTTCCGAGAAGATGCCCGCAGGCATCTGAAGTCAGGTGTGGACAAGTTGGCCGAGGCCGTGAAGACCACTCTGGGCCCCAAGGGCCGCAACGTGGCTCTGGACAAGAAGTACGGCGCCCCCACCATCACCCATGACGGCGTCACCGTGGCCAAGGACATCGAGCTGTCCGAGCCCTACGAGAACATGGGCGCTCAGCTCCTCAAGGAAGCCGCCACCAAGACCAATGACGTGGCCGGC
>JBBQIE010000112.1:0-6646 GCA_038324625.1 Anaerolineae bacterium
AGCGGCGGCGATGGCCCCTCGCGCCCCCAGCTTCACAGCCACCACCAGCACCCGAGCGGCTAGGTGATCCAGGGCCGCCTCTGGGGAGTCCGTGCCGGCGATGCGGGGGGCCTCTTCTGCATTGGGTAGGAACACGTCCACGTGGGCCAGGGCCGCCGGCACCCCACCGTCCCAGCCTTCGCGCGGGTCCCACCCGGTATCGAGGGAGATGGAGCAGCCGTGCCGCTTGGCTCGGGCGAAGAGGCCGGCCAGGTCGGGCAGGAGGGCTTCCTGAAGGAAAGCGGAGCCGACATGCAGGTGCCGGGCCGAGTCCAGCTGCGCGTCCCGGACCTGATCCGCCCGCAAGGCGGCGATGGTCCCGGCATAGGTGAGCATGGCCCGGTCGGAGGGCTCGGACAGGCTGACGGTGATGCCGGTCTTGGGCGAGTCCACCCGATATACGTACTGGGTATCTACTCCGCGCTCCTCCATGCCCTGCAGCATGAAGTCCCCGAAGGTATCCTTCCCCGCCTGGCCCACGAAGGCCACCCGGAGCCCCAGGCGGGCGGCTCCGCAGGCGAAGATCACCGACGAGGACCCCATGGTCAGGGTGGCATCGGCCACCAGCTTCTCTTGGCCGAAGGTCGGCCTCACCCTTTCCCCGGTGAGGATCAAGTCCACGTTGATCTCACCGGCCACCAACACATCGAATCGTCGTCCCGCCATACGCGCTCCACACGCTTAAGGGTAGTGGGCAGTGGGTAGTGGGTAGTGGACAGTTGGCCCCGTCCACTCCCTTCCCCACCAGCCACTACCCACTAGCCACTGCTCTACCGTACGTGCGACTCGGACACGGTGCGGAAGTGGAAGCCATAGATGGCCATGGTGATGGCCAGGGGGAACAGCTTCGGCTTGCGGAAGAGGGTCCAGAAGAGGAGCTTCCAGTAGTGGACCCGCTCCTGGCCCTTGATCCCCAGCTGGTAGATGGAGCGGAAGAAGGCCAGGATGTAGCCGAAGTCCAGCCGGGTGGTGATCTTGGGGGGATCGTACTCGCGCAGGAAGGTGCGCACCCGCTCGTAGTAGGGCTTGGGGGAGTAGATGTGGTCCAGGATCTCCCGGTAGCCGACGCGCAGCTTCTCCAGCCCCATCTTAGGCAGGATGTTGGTGGAGCCGTCCACGTTGTCCCCGGAAAGCTGAGAGACCAGCCGGCCTTCCTTCTTCATCCGCTCGTAGAGGCCGGTGCCCGGGGGCGCCTGAAGTATGCCCACCATGGCGGTGACGATGCCGCTCCGCTGGATGAAGTCAATCTGCTGCTGGAAGATGGAGGAGGTATCGGCGTCGAAGCCGACGATGAACCCCCCCTGCACCTGGAGGCCGGCGCGCTGGAGTCGCTTCACCGCATCCACCAGGTCCCGGCCCCTGTTCTGCACCTTGCTGCACTCGGCCAGGCTCTCCTCGCTGGGGGTCTCGATGCCTACGAAGACGGTGTTGAAGCCGGCCTCGGCCATTTGCCGCATCAGTTCCGGGTCGTCCGCCAGGTTGATGGAGACCTCGGTGTTGAAGGGCATGCCCTCCTTGCCCTGGCGCCACTGGATCAGGGCCGGGAGCATCTCTTCCTTTAGTTGGCGGCGATTGCCGATGAAGTTGTCGTCCACGAAGAAGACGCCCCGCCGCCAGCCCATGTTGTAGAGGTCGTCCAGCTCGGCGATCATCTGCGTGGCCGTCTTGGTGCGGGGCCGGTGCCCTAGGAGCACGGTGACGTTGCAGAAGTCGCAGTTGTAGGGGCAGCCGCGGGAGAACTGCACGCTCACCGTCTCGTAGGCATCCAGGTCGGCCAGGCCCCACACCGGGGCCGGGGTCTGGCGGATGTCGGGGAACTCGGTGGTGGAGTAGAGGCGCTCGGGATGGCCGGCCTCCAGGTCGGCCAGGAACTGGGGCAGGGTGATCTCCCCCTCGTTCAGGACCAGGTGGTCCACCTCGGGGAACTCCTCCGGCTCGATGGTGAACAGGGGCCCCCCGGCCACCACCGTCCTCCCGGCGGCCTTGGCGCGGGCGATCACCTCCTTAGTGGAGTCGCGCTGGACCACCATGGCGCTGACGAAGACCATGTCCGCCCAGTCCAGGTCGGCGTCGGTGAGGGCCTGCACGTTGAGGTCCACCAGGCGGCTGTCCCACTCTTGAGGGAGCAGGGCGGCCACGGTGAGTAGGCCGAGGGGAGGGGCGCCGGCCCGCTTGCGGATGAAGCGCAAGGCGTGCTTGAAGGACCAGAAAGTATCCGGAAACTCCGGGTAAACCAACAGTATACGCAAGGCACTTCTCCCAAGGTGGCGTCATCGCGGATCTGGGTCAGGGGCCATCGCCCGAGGCATATTCGCGGCTGCAAACATAATAACACCGACGGCGGGTGGTTGTCGCATCCGAGTTATGGGTGGGTGGGGGCCAGGGGTATGACCGTGATCCGTAGGGGCGAACCTCGTGTTCGCCCGCCTCGTGTTCGCCTGGCCACCGAGGGCGAATACAAGATTCGCCCCTACGATTCTTCGCCCGGTCCGTCATGTTGAGCGCAGCGAAACATCTCGCCGTGCGTGAGGTGAGATGCTTCACTCCGCTGAAGAGCGCTCCATTCAGCATGACGGATTGGGCGTTTCCGCGACCGGCTCTCACTCGCCTCCCTCCTCCAGGGCCTCCCCGAAGGCGGCGAGGATGTTCTCTAGGGGCGTCCCCGGCTGGATGCAGTGGGCGGGGGCGAAGATGTAACCTCCACCCGGGGCGATCACGTCCAGGCGGTGCCGGGCCTCGGCGCGGCAGTCGGCCACGGTGCCGAAGGGCAAGGTGTCCTGGGTGCTGATCAGCCCGCAGAAGGCCAGCCGGCCCTTGGCTATCTCCCGAATGGTCTCCGGGTCCATGCCTTTGGGCTCGGGCTGCATGGCATCCAGCACGTCCAGCCCCATCTCAATGAAGGTGGGCATGATCTCGTGGGTGTCGCCGCAGGAGTGCATCATGGCCTTGGCCCCAAACTGGTGGGCCAGGTCGTAGAAGGGCTGCAACCGGGGTCGAAAGACCTCGTCGAAGTCCCGGGGGGAGAACATGCGCCCGTTCTGGTTGCCGCAGTCCTCCCCCAGTTGCAGGATGTCCACCAGGCCGCCGCCCGCCTCCAGGCCCCGACGCAGGACCTGGTAGCAGAAGTCCACCCGCCGATCAATGATGGCCAGGCCCACCGGATCCCGGAGGGCGATATCCACCATCACCCGCTCCATCCCCCGGCCCCGAGAGACGCCGTTGAGGATGTCGGGCATACCGGCGCTGCCCAGGACGGTGGCGTACTGCCCGAAGCGGCGGCATTGCTCCGGGATGGTCGAATAGTCGTAGTCGGCGGGGTAGGGCCAGGGGTAGTCCTCGACCTCCTGGAGGGTATGGAGGTCGGCCAGGGGCAGCTCCACCGCCTCGTCGTAGTAGCCGGAGCCGTGGTCCACCCGGCGGTAGCCGGCGCCCCAGATGTCGTAGGTGATGCCGTCGTGGGGTGGCTTCACCGGCCCCTTCCACTCCGGCTCCACCGCTCGGAAGTCCACCCCCAGGCGCTGGAGGAGCCGGTCGTCATCGGCGTGGGTCTGCCGAGTGACGTCCCCCATCACCTGGGGCTCGGCCTGCCGGTGGGCCGGGCCGGCCACGCCGAAGTGGTCCCGCAGCATGGCCTCCACCTCGGGGGTGAGGTAGATCTGGATGGGGACGCGATCCGGCTCCCGCCAGTCCAGCGAGCAGAGCACGCGCTCTTTCGGGGTCATGGGATGCCCTCCTGTTAACGTGAGCCGAGGTACTGGTGCGGCTTGGCAGCATGATGAATCACTGGTGACCGCTGGGCAAGGGAATCTCACGCGAAGACGCCAAGACGCGAAGGTGAGAGAGAGGCTTCCAGGCGCGAGGTGCATTTTCAGTTTGGGGGCGGAGGCGCCGCAGGCCCGGCCAGGATCGAGGTAGGGGCGCCGCGGAGCCGCGCCCTTCCCCCGGGTGGTTTCCGCACCTTCCCCCGGGAGGAAAGGCGGATCTCCGCGGCAAAGGGCGCGGAAACCGCGCCCCTACGCGATGGCTAAGGATTGCCGTCAGTTCTGCCCCCAGTCTGGATGCTGTTAGACACACCCCAGGCGCGGGGCGGGGTGCATTTTCCCCGCTCGGGGCTGTATACTCAGCCTGATGGCATGGCATAGTGTGTAGCCTGGAGCCTCCGAGTTTGGATCTCGATCGGCCTCGCCGACAGGCAGTCGGCACCGGTGGTCTCCAGCGCTCAGGCTCAGGTTTGGAGGGGGAGAATGGTGCCCTTCGACGACCAGTCCCCGATTCGGGAAGTGGACTTCCGGCAGGTGCTGGAGGGAGCCGACCAGCCTTTCGGGGCCGCTACTCCCGACGGCAGGTTCATCTACGCCAACCCGGCCTTTTGCCACCTCCTGGGCTACACCGCCGAGGAACTAGCCGGCGCCAGCTGGGCCACCGACCTCACCCCGCCGGAGTGGAAGGAGACGGAAGCTCAAGCCCTCGAGGAGCTGCACCGCACCGGCAAGCCTCAGCGCTACCAGAAGGAGTACCTCCGCAAGGACGGCTCCCGGGTGCCGGTGGAGTTCCTAGTCCACCTGGGACGAGACGGGGAGAGCGGCGAGCCTTACTACTACACCTTCGTCGCCGACCTCACCGAGCGGAGAGAGGCCGAGGCCCTGCGGCGGTCGGAGTTCCTCCATCGGCTGGTGGCGGAGAACACCCAGGACTGGGAGTATTGGCTCAGCCCCGAGGGCGATTTCCTCTACGTCTCCCCCTCCTGTGAGCGCATAACCGGCTACACGATGGACGAGTTCCTCCAGGACGCCGGCCTGCTCCAGCGCCTGGTACACCCGGAGGACCGGCCCACCCTTCTCGCCCACGAACGCCGGGGCGCCACCGGGTCCCAGGATCAACCGCTGGAGTTCCGCATTTGCACCCGGTCCGGGGAGGAGCGCTGGATCGAACACCTCTGCCGGCCGGTCTTCGGCGATGACGGCTCCTACATGGGAAGGCGCGCCGGCAACCGGGATGTCACCGAAGGCGTGGAGGCCCGAGAACGGGTGGTGTCCCTAGCGGAGGAACTCCAGCAGTCCTACGAGGAACTGGCGGTTCAGAACGAGGAGTTACAAGTCCAGAACGAGGAGCTCATCGCCCAGCGGGACGAGCTGGAGCACCTCGCCCGCCAGTTGGATCAGGAACGTAGCCGGTTGACGGCCCTGATCGAGAACGCCCCGGTGGGCATCGTCATGTGCGACGAGCGGGCCCACGTGATCCTGAGCAATCCCGCCGCCAATCGCCTCCGGGGCCAGGCGACAGCCCTCACCGAGGCCGACCGCCGGGACGACACCATGCGCCTCTGCCTTCCCGACGGCAGCCGCTGCGACCCGCGGGACTTACCCCTCACCTGCTCCGCCCTGGATGGCCAAACCCTGGACAACGTGGAGTTGGCCGCCATCTGGAGGGACGGCTACCGCCGCGACCTCCTGTTCCACAGCGCCCCCATTCGCGATCTCCAGGGCAAGATCACCGGGGCGGTGGGGCTCTTCCAGGACATCACCCCTCTCAAGGAGGCCGAGCGGGAGCGCGACCAGGCTCGGGCCGAGATCGAGCTCCAGGCCCGCTTCGTCAGGGAGAACACCAACCCGGTGCTCCGAGTCTCCGACGATGGGCGCCTCCTCTACGCCAACCCCGCTGCCCGACCCCTGCTCGAGCCTTGGGGCTGTTCCCTGGGCGACCTGCTTCCGGAGGTTCCTCGGCGCTTGGCAGCTCAGGCCCTGGCTACCGAGCAGGCGGAGCGGGCGGAGATGAAGGCCGGGCCTTTGACCTTCGAGATGGACCTGGTGCCTGTCCCGGATGAGGACTACCTCAACCTCTACGGACGCGATATCACCCGGCGCAAGGAGAGCGACGCCTGCCGGGAGCATCTGTTCCGGGATCTGCAGATGTTGGTGCGCCTCTCTAGGGAAGTGGTCGGCGAGACCAGCCTGGAGGGGCTGCTGCGCCAGACGGAGAGGGCGGCGCGGGAGCTTACCGGGGCTCGGATCGCCGGCAGCCACCACGGGCGCCGTCAAGGTGCCGAGGGCACTCCCGGTTCGGACCTCTCGTCCCTGGGGCAGAGCCGGTCCCTGCTGAAGCTGATCGAGGCGAGGCCCACCATCCGCCTCAGCCGAGAGGAACTGGAGAGCCGGCCGGACTGGTGTCCAGCGGCGGAGCATCCGCCTTTGGCCGGGCTTATGGGTTCTCGGCTGGTGGATTCGGAGGGAGAAGCCGTCGCCCTGATCCTGGTCTCGGACAAGGAAGGGGGGGCGGAGTTCACCTCTGAGGATGAGGCCGTCCTCTCCCAATTGACGGCCATGGCCTCCCTGGCCCTGCAGCACATCGAGTCCCGAGAGGAGGCGCAGAGGCGCGCCGCCGAGCTCGATGCTCTCTTCCGCTCCATCCCCACCTCGGTGGTGATCTACGGGGCCGATGGGGCCATCGTGCGCATGAACGACCAAGCCGCCCGCGATCTCGCCTACCCCTCCGACGAGGCGGGTTTGCCCCTCAAGGAGCGTGCCGTCCGCCACAGCTTAATCCGGGAGGACGGGACTCCCTTGACACCGCCGGATTGGCCGGCGGCTCGGGCCCTGCGGGGGAAATT
>JBBQIE010000113.1:0-6634 GCA_038324625.1 Anaerolineae bacterium
GCAGCGCGAACTCACTCCAGAGGGGTTCCGGCTTGCATCCCGGCGGCACCCACGGAGGCTCACATGGCCAACCAAGCCCCAGATAACTTGAGTCCACAAGAAGACCGAACCGGCCTGGTCATGCTTTACACCGGGCAGGGCAAGGGCAAGACCACCGCCGCTCTCGGCGCCGTCTTCCGCGCCTGGGGGTGGGACTGGCGCCTCTGCGTGATCCAATTCATCAAGTGTCCCTCCGACGATCGCGGCGAGGTGCGCGCCGCCCAGCGCCTGGGAATCGAGTGGCATGCCCTGGGAGACGGCTTCACCTGGGCGTCCGAGGACCTGGAGGCCACCGCGGCCCGCGCCCGTGACACCTGGCGTCTGGCACAGGAGAAGATCGAGTCCGGAGCCTATGACCTGGTGGTGCTTGACGAGATGACTTACGCCTTCACCAACGGCTGGCTGGACCTGGATGGCGTCCTCGAGTGGTTGGATCGCCACCGCCCTCGGCACACCAGCCTGATAGTCACCGGACGAAACGCCCCCGAGGGACTGGTGGAGTTCGCCGACCTGGTGACCGATATGGTGAATGTGAAGCATCCCTTCGGCCAGGGATTGGCGGGCCGGCGGGGCATCGAGTTCTGACTGCCACCCCAGGCAAGCCCGTCTACGCGACGCCAGGGCCTGTCCTGACCGCCGAACTGGGACCCTGGGCCTCGGTCTCAGTCGGGCTCGGCCAGGACCCTGGCCAGCATGGCCCCCAACTCCCCCATGCGGAAAGGCTTCAGGATCACGTCCCGAAAGCCGTGCTCGGCGAAGTCTGCGACTAGGTTGTCCTCTGAGTAGGCGGTGGCAATGATGGCCCGCACTCCAGGGTCCAATTCCTGTAGGCCGACCATCGCCTCCCGGCCCCCCAGGCCCCGAGGCACGCCCAAGTCCAGGACCACTACTCCAAATGAGCGTCGCTCCTCCATAGCCCGACCATAGACGGAAATGGCCTCGGCGCCATCGGCCACCGCCGCCACTTCATAGCCGAGCTGCTCCAACATGCGGACCAGCACCTTGCGCACCACCGGCTCATCGTCCATGACTAGAATCCGCCGCTTCGACTCCTCGGCGGATACCCGCGGGGTCGCACCGGCCTCATCCGGCACCAAGGGAAGATACAGCCTGAAGGTCGCTCCCCGGCCGGCATCCGACTCGACCGTGATGGTCCCCCCGTGGCTCCTGGCGATGGCGTAAGCGGAGGTGAGACCCAGTCCACTTCTGCCTTGCTTGGTGGTGAAATGGGGATCGAATATCCGTTCTAGGTCCCGCTCCGGTACGCCACTACCCTCGTCGGAGACCGTCAGTACCAGGTAGTCACCGGGCGGAAGATGCCGGGAGTCGGGGGAGGCCACCTCCTCGTGGGCTAGGGCCAGACGGACGGTCCCACCGGCGGGCATGGCCTCGGAAGCATTGGCCATCAGGCTCCGGATGGCTTGCACGATCTGGAGTTCGTCCACCATTACCAGGTCGGCCTGGGTCTGCACCTCCAGCTCACAGCGGCTCGGGGAGCCTCGAAACACGAAGTCACACTCGGCCCGGAGCACCGGTGCCAACCTCCCCAGCTTCAGAGCCGGGTCTCGAGCTCCGGGCAGAGAAAGCAGTCTCTGGACCAACCCACTGGCGTCCTGCGAGGCAGTCTCCACTTCCGCCAATAGCTCGGCGGTCTCACTTCCCGGGGCCACATCCATCCGGGCTAGGGAGAGGTTGCCCATGATGCCGGTCATGAGATCGTTGAAACGGTGCAAGACGTCATCGCTCAGTTGACCCACGCTCTCCAAGCTGCTCTTGGCGATGACCTCGTGATCGAGGGGTACCCGCGCCCCGTGACTGTCACGAACTCGGACGAGAGCCCCACCCAGGCCCTCCTCCGACAGACGGAAAGGAGCTATAGACACCCACACTGACCTCTCCGTGCCGTCGCGGGCGATCAGAATACCGTCGGTCGCCCCAGCCTCGGTTGCGGCTTCCGGGTCCCCAGCGGCGGGCCACACGATGGCCGGCTCGCGCGTGTGCTCATCCAGTAGCTGGAGAACCTCGGTCGGCCTCCGACCGCGGGCCTCTTCCTCTCGCCAACCGAGGAGAGCCTCAGCCGCGGCATTCATCATCGCCACCTGTCCCCGCGGGCCGATCACCACCAGCCCCGCCCCATCGGCCTCTCGATCCAGGTCCACCGAGGGCATGCCTTCAGACGACGAGCTCATTGCTCGCAGCCAGGAGGGGGGGACTGCTCCCTCCAAGAGGGCCCCGGCTCGATCGGAGAGACTGACGCGATCCAGGGCCCCGGTCACCGCCGTCTCCAGCTCCTGCCAGAGCTTCCGGGCCGGGCAATCGTCCTGCCGGCGACAGCTGTCCGGAGCCGCTCGAAGGCAGTCGGGCAGGGAGTAGGTCTCCCCCACCGCCATCAGCACTGCTGAGAGGGTAATCTGAGAGGGTGCCCGGTCCAGACGGTACCCGCCGCCCCTTCCCGGCATACTGGAGACGAGACCGGCGCGCCTCAGGTCCGACAGCACGTGCGAGAGATAGGGCTGGGACAGCCCCTGACGCCCGGCGATCTGTTCTCGGGTCAAAGCCCCGCCAGCACCGTAAAGGGCCAAGTCCATCATGGAGAGAAGGGCGTAGCACGCTCGAGCGGGCAGTTGCACTTGCGCCTCCATCCTGAGGGGGATCCGATACTACCATGATACCATAGCCGTATCGGCCACACGCATTTGGCCACAAGGTGTACCGGCTGAGTCAGTGATCCCCCGGTCGGCGTCGGCCACACAGGTGACTCCGACAGATTGGCCGCAACTGGCCGCCCATCCCAATACCTGCCCCGATGCCTATATCGCTTCAGAACTGTCACCTCGTCCAATACACTTTTCCGGGGCTGCAGGGATCGGTATCTTGGTTGGAGACAATACCGCGCCCAGCCGCTGGAGATTTACGCTATCTTTACGGCTCCGGGGGTTCAGATAGGGCGGGGACTGCCGATACCTAAATCAAGTCGGCCAAGATAGTTGCGGACGGCGAGCTCGGAAGCATCACTGCCGATGCCCATGAGCATCCAAGCCGGCCGGGGGTCCTCAGCCATGGAGACACCCGAGGCCGATGTCTCTCCTGGCGAAATATCCTATCTCTCCTTCCGGTAAGGGGGGCTCCGTGGGGCCGGAGCCCCCCTTACCATTGGTCCTGGCCAAACCAAGACCTGACAAGCTCATCTGGGGCTATCGGAGGCGGAGGCTGCGACTGCTGAGTTCGATGCCTAGGGGGGATCGAGGATGACCACATGTACCAGGGGGGTCACCGGGTAACCTCGCTCCAGCAGTCCCTGCTGAATCATCCGGGTCGCGTCTCCCTTCAGGCGATCCCGGTCCGCACCCGATGTGGCCGATCCCGAGAGTGCTTGAACGTAGACATCGGCCAGCAGGGTGTTCTGTTTGGCCACCGACGGACGGGTGAAGCGAGCGCCGGCCTGCACCAAGATCATCTCATCGCTGCCCTTCAGGATTTCCTGGATGTCGCCCACCGCTCGCTGAGCCATGCTTGAGTGCTGGAACTCCAGGGGAGTGAGGAACTGCCAGGCCAGAAGCCCGGCCAGGATAATCCCCGATATGGCGATAGAGAGTTGCAGTACTCTGGGATGGCCACGCTCATAGCGGATACCCCCTGGGGTGAGCCCGGCCCAACGGAACACCAGAGTGCCCCCGAGATTGATTCCCACCAGTTGCAGGGAGAGCACGAAAGCCCCGGTCTTGGCCATGTCCCAATCCCCCAGCGCCAGGGACATGCCGGTAAGCCCGGCCGGCGGCGCCAGTGAGGCCGCCACCAGGATACCCACCGCTGTGCCCGATACGAGGCTGCTCTTGTCCGGCTGCACCAAGTTCAGGGCTCCCGCCACCCCTGAGACCAGTGGCAGCAGCGCCGTCACCGACGAAACAAAGCTGAGGTCAACCATACTGGTGGTGGCGGTCTTCTGACCCAGCAGAAAGCTCAAGGCCGCCGAGGCCAGTATCGCCACGCTCAAAGAGGCCACGTATCGCGCCAGTCCCTGTCTCAGAAGCTTCCAATCACCTCGAGCGGTGGCGATGGCCACATTCATGGCCGGTCCGGCAAAGGGCGAGATCAGCATGGCCGCAATCAGCAGGTAGATGGAATTGGTATACAGGCCAATCCAGACCACAATGCTGCCGGCCAGGGTATAGCTCAGGAGGCTTCCCCAGGAGCCGATGCTCTGTAGGCCGTTCAGCCACACCTCGATCGGGCTGCGGCGGTGCATATCCACGATCTGCTCCGCCAGTTCCGTCGCTGGCGGGCGCATGGCAATGGTGTTTACCGGAAGTATGTTGACCCTTAGTTCGGGCAATTCCGCCAGGTCGGAAATGAGGGGGCCGACCATGTCGTTGGTGACGGAGGCGTAGACCATGTCCCGTTGTCCCCCGTCACCCTGCACCTGAACCAAAGCCATATTGGCCCCGTGACGATTCTTGGCGGCTTCGAGAACTCGTTGGCCATGCCCGGCCGACGTCTGGATCATCAACTGCCGCACGAAGAGGCCCTCCACTTCTGCTGATCAAAGAAAACCAAGAGTGGCCCCCGGCTGCCCCGACAGTGGAGCGCGCGACCAGGGACCACCCTCCTAAGTGATACTGACTTGTCCCAGCTGGCCTTAGCTGGTCACCGAGTGCCCATCCGCCGGCCGGACCATACCACTTCCTTCCAGGATTTGCTTAAAGCTCAGCAGGTCTTCCCGGATCTCACCCTCCATGATCGAGTTGAACAAGCGAGCAAAGGCAGTGCCGGCGGCCCCACCCGGTGGGCTGTAGGCCAGCATCACCCGCACCCGCGTCCCCTCGCCCTCGGGAGCATCGCTGAAGTGTACGGAACCGGCGTTGTCCACGCTGGAGCCGGGGAAGGAACGCCAGGTTATCAACTCGTTCTCCCTCTCCTCGACGATCTCCCCGTCCCACTCCGTCGTGAGCTGAGCCGGGAAGGGAGCCCTCACCTTCCAGTGCGATCGCTTCTCACCCATCGGCGTGACCGACACCAAATGGCGCATGAACTTGGGCAGGTTCTCGAAGTCCCGCCAATGGCGATAGACCTCCTCACGAGGGCGGTTGACGGTCACCGTTTCCTCCACCCGCACTCCCGGCCCACCGGACCAGGCCCAGTCAGCCGTCCCCTCCCGGTTGCTCTTCCGGCCCAAAAGGTCATAGAGATAGCAGTGGCCGCTGAGCCCACGGTAGAAGAGGAAGCCCCCGATCAGGGCGGCCACCAAGCCCTTGAAGGAGCGGATGAACCCATACAGAAGCACCACGCTCCCCACTAGGAGCGACATCCATCTTTCCTTCTGACCTATGTTGACTTCACGCGAAAGCTCACGATCGAACATATCGGTCTCTCCTTTTCCTGTCTTTGCCCATCTACAACTCGGCTTGCCGACCGGTTCAACCCGGCTGGTTCAGCGACTTCCCTACCGAGGTGCCGACCACCCCGGCCGCCCAAGAGGCCCAGCCCGCCCAGCCGGCACCCGCCGCCAGGGTAGCGGTGCGCCAGGATGACGCTGCCTCTCTGATAACCCTCTTAGGGTGCAGCCCTCGGCCGGCTCGACGGGCCCAATCCCGAGTGCGTTTCCCTTCCGAACTGGGTGGAGCAGGCGTCTGCTCCACCCAGTTCGGCTTGTCCTTTCGCCCCGACACCCAGGCCAAGACGGCGGCCGAACCCAAGGCGACCAGGATCACCACCAGGAGATGAGCTCGCATCCAGCCTCCAGCCCCGGCCAGGGCCTCGCTCGAGACGGGAAGCCCGTCCACGAAACCGCGCCCACCTTCAACGCTCCACCGATTATCCAACCGACCTCCTTGCTATTTCCCCGCGGCGAACGCCAACCAGCCGACCTATGAGCCGACCGGAGTTCATCGGCGTGGCTTGCGTACCTCAATCTCGCCATTGTGGAGGCGCACCTCCAGCACCGGCTGCCGGTAGGGTGAAGGACCGCTCAACGAACGGCCGTCCACCAGGGAAAAACGCGACTCATGCCAGGGGCACACGACCGTATTCCCCTCCAATTGTCCATTCTGCAACGGTCCGCCCAGATGGCTACAGGTAGCCACCATGGCATAGACCCGGCCGTCGGCTCGAGCCAAGACGATTGGCACATCCCCCAACTTGGCCGACTTGAGTTCCCCCGTCTTGAGGTCGTCGTAGGCCATCACCGGCACGAAGTCCTTCGGCAGAGACAGATTCTCAGGCACGTGGTTCATGCCTACGCGCATCGAGAAGGCCAGTTCTCCGCCGAGGTAGCCCGAGGCTCCCACAGTGGTGATGGCCAGGGCGCCTACCGCCTTGCCCGCTGACTTCCGGCCTGACTTCCGCAGGGCCAGTGAAGCCCCGAAGAGCCCCGCCGCCAGGGTGTTAAGCAGGGCATGGGCCACGCCCACCCGCCGGCGCCGATCCTTCAGGTACATCCAGTCGCTGGCGCCGGCCGCCGCCGTGGCGGCGGTACTGATCAGGCCGGCCGCAATGGCCGCCTCAGAGCCGGCATCCATCTTGTCACTGCCGGTGATAGCGCCCAAGGTGTCCAGCAAGGCCGCCGTCATCCAGGCCCCGAGGGTGAAGTCGGTAAGCA
>JBBQIE010000114.1:0-6626 GCA_038324625.1 Anaerolineae bacterium
ATTGCCCCCTTCCCTGCGAAGGAAGGGGGAGCCATTTGGCCCGCCAAATGGCTTGGGGGAGAGGTTATCGGGGCTACTCGATCTCGCGGTACATCTCTTTCTTGGCGCCGCAGACGGGGCAGCGGTCGGGGGGCTCACCCATGACGGTGTGGCCGCACACGCTGCAGATGAAGATGGGGCTCTCCGGCAGGTCCTTGCCCGAGTCCACCGCGCCTAGGGCATCGCTGTACAGCCAGTGGTGGATCTCCTCCACCGCCAGAGCATACTTGAAGGTAGTGATGGCGGCGCGGTTCTTCTCCTCCTGGGCGTCGGCCAGGAACTTGGGGTACATCTCCTTGAACTCGAAGCCTTCCCCCTCGATGGCTGCCTGGAGATTCTGGCGGGTCTCGCCGATGCCGCCCATGGCCCGGAGGTGGGAGTGGGCGTGGACGGTCTCCGCCTCGGCGGCGGCGCGGAACAGGTGGGCCACCTGGGGGTAGCCGTCGGACTCGGCCTGCTGAGCGAAGGCGAGATAGCGGCGGTTGGCCTGGCTCTCACCGGCAAAGGCTTCCTTGAGGTCGTCAATGGCGGACATGTGCCTCTCCTTACGATGGTAGGATGTAACCGCTCCTTTGTAGCAAATCACACCGATCCAGTCAAGTTGGATCGCGAAGGAAGTTTGGATCGCGAACGACGCGAAAAGGGACGAAAACGCGAAGGGGGGAGAGGCCCTGCTTTGCGTCCTCGCGTCTTCGCGTGAGACTTCCTTTCTTGGGGCCCACTTGCGACCAGCCCGGCGGACGTGTTTGACTGATCGGATCTCTTCTTCTACCATGGCCCTAATCCACTTCTAACCGGAAGACGAACCTGGTCGGCGGTGGGCGGTTCGGGACACACGCAATCCTACCAAGGAGGTAGAACTCATGGAAGGACCGAAGAGAGTCGGTCGCAGGAACTTCTTGAAGGGCGGGGCGGTAGCCGGCGCGGGCGCGGCGGCGATGACTATGCTCACCGGCGCCGGGTTCCAATCTCCAGCGGCTCAGGCTTCTCCCCTACCGGAGACCTGGGACCTGGAGACCGATGTGGTTATCGTCGGAAGTGGTGGAGCGGGCTTAGCGGCTGCCGTTGAGGCTGGCGACGCCGGCTCAGAAGTGATCATCGTCGAGAAAGCCGATCACGTGGGCGGATTGTTCATTTCCGCCGGCGGGCAGTACATCATCGGCGCCTCGCACGTACAAGCACGGATGGGCATCGAGGACCACCTGGAGTGGTGGTACGAGGACGAGGTAGAGGCGGCCGACTTCCGCGTGGTTCCGGAGCTGATCCGGACCTACGTGAACATGGGCCCGGACACCATGTTGTGGCTGGAGGAGCGCTGCGGGCTCCAGTGGTTCGACATAGTGACCGTCAACGAAGGTCATAGGGTAGACCGTGGGCATAGAGCCGCCCCGGGCGATAACTACCCCGGCGGCTACCCCAGGTCCAGCGGCATCTCCTCCGTGGTGGTAATGCAGCGAGCCGCCGAAGAGCAAGGAGCGCAGATTCTCCTCAAACATAAGATGACCCAGGTCTACCGCGAGGCCAACGGGCCGGTGGTGGGCATCGAGGTGGACAACGAAGGCACTATGCTCAACATCAAGGCTCGCAAGGCCGTGATCTTGGCTGCCGGTGGTTACGCCGACAACGCCCAGTTGTGCATGTCCTGGGATCCGCGCCTGGGCCCGGACATCTATCCCGACGGTGGTGGCGCGCCTAGCGTCGGCCCTTACAACGAATGCACCGGAGACGCCCTAAAGGCCGCACTCGAAGTCGGCGGCAGCCTTACCGACATGTCTTTCGTCAGCTTCCTGCCCATCAAGTGGGGCTCCAAAGTCTACTGGTGGTGGGAGCCGCGGGACTGGACTCAGTTGCCGGAGTTCGGGCCGGGCAGCACCGGCTTGTCCATCAGCCGTGATGGCTTCCAGCGGGTGATCCTGGTCCGGGGCAACGGCCAGCGCTACATCAACGAGGCTGAGGGTGCCGTACCCTACAACGCCGAGCACCCGGAGCAGCCCTTCACCGCCGCCTACATCAACCTGCCCGAGCGCCCGCGCAACGTCTGGGCGGTGACCGACGCCATCGGCGCCGCAGAACTCGGGTGGGATCCGGAGGTCATCGCCAACGCCGATCCGCTGGTGTACCCGGCCCTCTATCCGGATGCCGTCGCTATGGCCGACAGCCTTACCGAGTTGGCGGAGCAGATGGGTGTGGATGTCGAGGGCTTCATCGCCGAAGTGGGCCGCTACAACGACATGGCCAAAGATGGCGTGGACGAGGACTTCGGCAAGCCCAAGCCGCTCTATACCATCACTCAAGGACCCTTCTTCGCCCTGAAGCTCTGCATGTTGCGGCACACCCAGCCGGGCGGTATGCGCATCAACACCAAGGCCCAAGTCATAGACCGCAACGGCCTCTGGATGGACGAGCCCATGTCCATTGACGAGGAGCCGGTCATCCCCAGGCTCTACGGTGCCGGTGAGTGCGCCGGCTACATGGGATGGCGCCGACCTCACGGCAAGCTCGGCAATATCGTATCTTTCGGCCGCATCGCCGGCATGAACGCCGCTGCCGAGGAGCCGCTGGAGTAGCACCGCCCTGACTGTCCGGCGGTATGGCGGGGAGCCCCGAGTCTTGGGGCTCCCCGCTTGGCGTTCGGTCGGGTCTTTTGGATCACGAAGGACGCGAAAAGGGGCGAAAATGTACTGGTTCGTGTGATGTCAGGAGCGGGAGACGGCGGTCTGAAGCCCGCCGCTGAGGGCCTTCGGCCAAGGAAGCCGCGTGGCCCCATCCCCTGGCCGAAGGCCCTCAGCGGGCGCCTTTAGCCGCCCGCCTCTCCCGCGTCGCCTGCCGGCGCTTGCCCCAGGGCCCACCCAACCCCCTTCGACCGTCACACGAACCAGGACGCGAAAAGGGGCGAAAACACGAAAGGGCTCTGTCGCTCTCGGGGCGTTTGCCGCAACCCCGGCGACCCGGGCCGGCAGGCATCCAGAGATTCTCGCATTGGGCGCCGCCGACCGAGGGGTGGACGCTCCCCCTACTCTCGTCTACCCACTGACCACTAGCCACTACCCCCCACCTCCGCCGCCAGCTTGGCCACCATCTCCTTCAGATAGGCCAGACCGGACTCGGCGGTGGCATAGCGGGGGTCGTACTCCGAGCGCACGGTGTAGCCCGGCGTAGGCTTGCCGGAGAAGGTGGCCCCATCCACCACCGCCCAGTCGGTATTGCGCAGGGGGTGGTCCGGTGCCGGGAGGCTCTCCACGTCCACCGTCTCCGGGTGCAGGGCCAGCATGGCCGAGGTCTCGTAGATGTCGGCGTGGCCGGCGGCGGTAGTGGCCTGGCCCTCCTCGTCCTGCTCCTCCGGGAAGGGGAGGATCACCTCCACCCGGACCTCTCCGCGGGCATTCTCCGCCGCCGCCAGCCGCCGGAGGGTGTTGATCTGGTTCTCCGCCCCGTGCCCGTTGACGATGACGATCCGCTGATAGCCCAGGGCCTTCAGCCGGTCCAGGGCCTCCCGCACCATCAGGGCCAGGACCTCCTCCGGGTAGTAGAGGCTCTTCACCGAGTTGGCGGGGAAGTCCATCCCCACCACCCACTCCTCCCCCGAGAAGCCGATGCTCCGGAGCATCTCCGGGGGCCGTTCCCGCTCCGTGCCGCAGTAGATGGCGGGATGGACCACGCCCCCCACCTCCCGCGCCACCCGCACCGCCACCTCGTGGGCCAGGAGCATGTCCACCCCCAGGGGTAGGTGGGGCCCGTGCCACTCGATGGCCCCCACCGGGAGGAACACCAGGTTGTGGCGGCCCCTCTCCGCCACGATCTCCTCCGGTCGCAGGTACTCCAGACGCGTCTCTCTCGTCGGCTCCATCATCGTCCCTCCTTGTCGGTCCCCGCCGGACCCTCAAGATATAGCTGAACGCTGCCGAAGTATAGTGGATACCGTCCGGCGGGCGCCCGCGCCGCCCAACTTGATCGCGCCGAGGATGGACGCCACCATAATGAGGATTGAGGAGATAAGCGACCCACTGTGCGACCGGACGCCCACCCGGCCATGAATGGTCCGGGCTTCGCTCCTCGTAGCCCGGACCATTCATGGCGGAGCGGCTCCTCACGAACAATGGCCCCGCTGATGTAACGTGGGCCGGCTGTTTCGCCAACCTTCATCAGGCCGGGGCGGACGTCCGCTAGACGATAACCGGGATTCTGCCACAGTCCCTACGATGACCGGGCGGGCTTCGCCGGCACTGATCTCGTTCAGATACATGCGTGACAGTGGCGGCGATGAAAAACGGCAAGAGCAGTGAGGTTGAAAGAACGAGGAACCTCTGGGTAGGATGGCTCTGCGCAAGTGGGAAATCGTCTACAACACTATCAGGCCCCATCAGGCTCTGGACTATCTCACCCCTCGGCAGTTCCTGGACCAGTGGAACCAACAGAATCAGACCAAAGGAGGCAGTTGTCACTGAGGTACTGAACGAGTACACCCACTGGCACCACCAGCCCATTCCCCCTACAATGCCCCCCGAACCACCATCGAGGAGCCATGATGTACGGCATCCTGCCCAAGCTGCTTCTGATACTGCTGTTGATGCTCATCAACGGCCTCTTCGCCATGTCCGAGATCGCCATGGTCTCCGTCCGCAAGGCCCGCTTGCAGCAGCGAGCCGACAAGGGCGACCGCCGCTCCCTCGCCGCCCTGGACCTGGCCGCCTCCCCCAACCGCTTCCTCTCCACCGTCCAGATCGGCATAACCCTCATTGGGGTCCTGGCCGGGGCCTACGGCGGCGCCACCATCGCCCCCGAGATCGCCGCCGCCCTGACCCGCATCCGCCCCCTGGCCCCCTACGCCGACGCTCTCGGCCTCACCATCGCCGTGGTCGGCACCGCCTATCTCTCCCTGGTCATCGGCGAGCTGGTCCCCAAGCGGCTGGCTCTCCACTACACCGAGGGCATCGCCCTGGCCGTCGCCCGCCCCATGGACATCCTCTCCCGCATCGCCTCCCCCATCGTCTCCCTCCTGAGCGCCTCCACCGACCTGGTGGTGCGGCTCCTGGGGGTGCATTCCTACAGCGAGCCCCCCGTCACCGAGGACGAGATCCGGGTCCTGGTCGAGCAAGGCACCATCGCCGGGATGATCGAGGAGGTGGAGCGGGATATGGTGGCGCGGGTCTTCCGCCTGGGGGAGCGGCAGGTGGGGGCCCTCATGATGCCCCGCTCCGAGGTGGTGTGGCTGGACCTGGAGGAGCCCCTGGAGGAGATCCGGCGGGTCATCGAGTCCAGCTCCTACTCCCGCTTCCCCGTGGCTCGGGACAGCCTTGACGACATCCTGGGCGTGGTACACCTGAAAGACCTTCTGGCCCAGCTGATGGCCGGAGACTCCCTGGATCTGAAGGCCGCCCTGCAGCAGCCCCTCTTCGTCCCCGAGAGCATGCAAGTCTTCCAGGTGCTGGAGCTCTTCAAGCAGGCCGGAGTCCCCGTGGCCCTAGTGGTGGACGAGTACGGCATCTTCCAGGGACTCATCACCCTCACCGACATCCTGGAGGGCATCGTCGGCGACATCCCGAAGGTGAACGAGATCGAGGAGCCCATGATCGTCCAGCGGGAGGACGGCTCCTGGCTCCTGGACGGCCTCCTCACCGTGGACGAGTTCAAGGACCTCTTCGAGCTCGACGAACTCCCCGACGAGGAGGACTACCAGACCCTGGGAGGGTTCATGGTAGCCCAGCTGGGCCGTATCCCCACCGCCGGCGACCACTTCCTCTGGAACCGCCTCCGCCTCGAGGTGGTGGACATGGACGGCAATCGGGTGGACAAAGTCCTCGTCTCCCCGGTGCTGGACGAGGACGAGTTGAGCGACATCTAGTTCTGGCTCGGCTCCTCGATCCAGTGAGCCCAAGTCACTCCATGAGCTCTAAGGCCGTTCACCAGCTTCCGATCGGCGGTCCACAGAGGCGCCCCAAGGAGCTCGGCCAGGGCCGCATACTGGGCATCGTAGGCTCGGCTTTGCCCCAAGCTCTCTGCCCAATGCAGAGCACGCCGGTGTAGCTTCATCCCGGGAGGAACGACCTCAACACCGAGGTCCGCCAATCCCTGAAGGCGCTTCCAAGCGTCCGCGGCTGAGATGGCCTTCACGAATATTGCTCGTCGCATGGTGCTTACCACCTCGTACCACCACAGGACCGGAGCCACTAGTACGCGCCCGGCCTCTCCCCACTCCCTGATTCTCAGCTCCGCCGGCTCAGTAAACGGGAGGGTGATCATTTGAGAAACGGCAATATTGGCATCTATTACGATCATTCCCCGTTCCAGATGCGCTCGAAATCGGCATCGCGTTCCGCGCGCACTTCGGCAAGTAGGTCGCCATGGTAAGCATAGGGCTTGCTCCGACGCATAGCGGCCAGCCGGTCCAAGGCGGCCAGGCGATCTGCTCGCCGTTGGTCGGCATTCTCTTCAGCCAGGGCCTTCAGGCCGGCGTCTAGGATGGTGCGGACCACGTCGGACACGCTCCGCTCCTCGCGGTGGGCGATCTCACGCAGTCGCTCTCGCTGCTCCGGCTCCAATAGGACTTGCGCCCGACAGTAGGGGGCCATTCTCACCTCCGCACTAGT
>JBBQIE010000115.1:0-6624 GCA_038324625.1 Anaerolineae bacterium
TGCCTTCCCAGGGCCTCCACCAGGAACCCCGAGGTGGTCCGCGACACCCGCATCGAGGCCCCCGCCTCGGGGATGGTGACGTACTTGGCCCCGTCGCCGGGTAGGAACGAGATGACCACGGGGATGCCCTGGGCCACGCCGACCTCCAGGGCCTGCCCGCACCGGAGCCAGAGCAGGAGGCGGTCTCCCCGGATATGGGCGGTGGCGGATTCCAGATGGGGCCCAATTGGGATACCGTCGTTGCCGACCATGGTGAGAACCCCCTGTCCGTCCGACCCCGCCTGTAAGGTGAAAGTGAACCCGGGAAGGACGGCCGAGGACCGAGAGTCCCCGGGCTCGAGGGCACTGACTTCGTATAGCAGCAGCTTGGGGGCCATGAGGGCCAAGAGGGCCAGTATGGCCAGGGCCGCCTGAGCCAGGGCGAGGACCGACGAACGGACCGGGTCCGTTGAGAACGACGATGATCCCTCACCCTCGGGGCCTAGGCGGCGGTAGCCCAGCCACCAGAGGGCCCGCTCCAGTCGGGCGCGGACGGCGGCCTCCGATCCCTCGGCGTAGAGCACCTGGCGGGTGCCTACCCCGGTGGGAGCCGGAGGTGGAGCCTCTTCGCCCGAGGTGGGGCGAAGATGAGAACCGACGCGCACCACCGAGAGGACCAGGAGGAAGGCCATGACTGCCTGCCCCCAGGGGGCAGCCGCGACCAAGGTTAGGGCGGCGAGGCGGGCCAGCCCACCGGGCCAGATCTCGCTGGGCCAGCCGACGGTGTTTGCCGCCGGGAGGTAGGCTTGGGGGAAGACCAGCACCGAGAGGTAGAGGGCTGCCACCGCCGCCACGGCCAAGGCCAGGGCGGTCCGGCTGGCCAGGGCCCGCCAAGCGGCGGCCAGGGGATCGGGCAGGCGACGGCGGACGCCGTCCTGGTTCGGATTGGCAAGGAGCCGGACGGAGCGCAAGGCCCTCAGGTACCGGTTACCCATACTGTTGCGTCCGTCTCCGCGCTGCCCGCCCCAGAGCCAGGAGGCGAGGGACGACCAGGTGGTAGGCACGGTACAGGTAGGGCCGGGGGGCGTAGTCCCAGGCGCCCAGGCCCTCGCGGAAGCTGCCCCCGAAGCCGAGCTTGAAACGGAGGACACCGCTCATGGGGTCGTTCTCGTCCAGGGATTCCGGTGCCCCCCAGAGGTCGTATCGGGTGCAACCACGAGCGCGGGCCCACCGGATGGCTTCCCATTGCAGGAGGTAAGTGGCCATCAGCTGACGGCTCTCGTACCGTGAGGCCCCGTGGAAGTACCAGGCGGTGTTCCCGAAGGCCACGGCGATAAGGGCGGCAACCGGAGTGCCCTGGTGTCGGGCCACCAGTACTACTCCCATGCCGGCACCGACGAGGCCAGACCACAGGGAGAGGTAGTAGGATCGGGGCCGGACGATGAACCCGTCCCTCACGCCCGTCTCGCGATAGAGATCGTAGACGGCACCCAGGGCCTCCGCCGGAGTCTCTTCCACCGTGACCTCGCGGCGCCCGGCCAGGCGGATGTTGTAGCGGGTCTTGGGCTTCATCTGACTGAGAAGGGTATCCTCATCTCCGCTGATGCCGAGATCCACGGTATTGCGGAATTGGACCTGGTCGCCCGGACGCCAGCTTCGCCGGCGCAGGAGGGCCCGCACTGGGGGCACGGCCTCGTCCCAGATCTCGGGATCAACCTTGAGCATCAGCCACCCTCGTTGACGGGAAAGCTCCTCCAGCGCCGCCAGGGCCAGTTCGAGGCCGGCCGGGTCGGGATTCTGTAGCAGCGGCCCTCGGGGCACGTAAGCCACTCGCAGAGGGCCGAGGAGGTTCCGCGTGAGCACCGAGGCATATCCTAGAGTGTCCGAGGCGACGAGGAGCCGATAGGGCTCGGCTCGCCAGCCGTAATCTCCCTTGAAGGAAGCCCAGGCTGAGCTTTGGAGGAAGTGCGGCGCCGGCAGTGAGGCCAGCGACCGATCCCACTCCTCCGCTGAGGATACCGGCTGCAACCGCGCCGCGCTAGGAGGCACCAAGGCGACTCCTGAGCCGGTAGAGAACGCGGTAGGCGGCGTAGGCCAGGGGCCGATAGGGATAGTCCCAGGCCCCGGTGTAGCGCCTCACCTCGCCACCAAAGCCTCGCTTGAACCGCCATACCCCCCACAGGCCGTCGGCGCGCTCCACTTCTCCCTCCAGGTGGGGGGCGGGGTTGCGACCCACTTCGTCGGGAATGCCCCACAGGTCGTAGTGCCGGCACCCGCGCCCTTTGGCCCACTTGATGCCGGCCCACTGCACGGCGTAGGTGGGCATCAAGTTACGCCGGCGGTCGGAGGAAGCCCCGAAGAGGTAATAGGCGGTTTCACCGAAGGCCATGACCATGATGGCGGCGAGGACCTCCGAGTCGGCCTCGGCCAGCAGAAGGGCTGCCATGCCGGAGGGGGCGAAAAGATCGAAGGCGACGCGGTAGTAATCGGCAGAGTGGACCGCGAAGCCGTCGCGGGCGCCGGTGATGCGCATGAGATCGCCGAAGGCGGGCAGATCCGCCGCCGTTCCCTCTCGAACCGTCACTCCCTTTCTGGCGGCCAGCCGGATGTTGTAGCGGGTCTTGGGCTTCATGCGGCCGAGGATGCCGTCGTCGTCCGCATGAAGGTCTACCAGCACCGTGCTTCGGGGCTGGACGGACTGGGAGGCCGGGCGAAAGCCGAGGTCAGCCAAGGCCGCCGATCGCTTCGGGCTGTCGGGCCAAGGGGGCTCTATCTTGAGGGCGAAGGCCCGCCGGGAACGGCAGAGGGCGTGGATCTCCTCCAGGAGCGAGGCCGGGTCCCGGTGCGACTCCCCGTCCGCCGGCAGAGGTCCCCGGGGTATATAGGCCAGGGTGCCCACGGGAGTGCGCCGGAAGAGGACCTGAGCCATGCCCGCCGGGGAGGCATGGCGGGCCACCGACCAGCCGAAGTCGCTTTTGAGTTGGCCCCACTGGTAGGCCTGCAGGACGCAGGCTTCCGGCAGGGCCTCCAGGGCAGTATTCCACCCTGTGGCAGCGGCGCTGTTTGACCGGGCATTGGTGGCGGGCATAGAATCTCGCTAAGAGCGTTGGCAGGCTTGGCCCTTCCGCAAGGGATGGCCACGCCAGAAAGCGTCTGAGAATAGGGTCGAGTGCAGGAGCCGGTAAGCGTGCGGGTCCACGGCCTGTAAGGTGGAGGCGTCGGTGCAGTAGCGTCGGAAGGCCCACTGGAAGTAGGCGGTAGGGCTCGACCGGGCCTCTGGATCATCAGCGTATCCCAGCCGATGGGCGGCGAGCAAGCGAGGGTAGAAGTCGCCCCAGGCGGCGGACGCCGCGGTCCCTTCGCTGATGCGGCGTTCCGGCAGCCGACAGAGCGAGCCCAGCAGGTGGTCCAGAAGGGCCGAGATCGCCCCTAACCCGGCTTCTGGGCTCTCCTCGAAGGTAGCCGGGTCGAGGAAGGCGACCGCTTGCAGAGTCCGGTTCCCGACGAGACATTCGCCGGGGCAGTAGGCCGTTTCTCCCGGCCGGACCACGATGTAGCCCTCTCGCATCCGCTCCAGCTCGCGGAGGGCGGAGGCCGGCAGGTGGGAGAGATTCCGCTCCAGGCCGCGTCTCATGGACCAGAGGGAGGGAGTATCCTGGCCGGGCACGGGTTCCGGCAGGAGCACCTTGTGGCGCTGGAGGCCGGCCCAGGGCCCGGCGGCATGGCTACTCGATCCCGTCAACTCGGACATATCAGGTTATCTGTAAGGAGTGCAGCAACAATGAACCCTCTTCGTTTCCTCTTGGGTATCGCCGTCGGGGCGGCGGTGGGCTATGCCGCCGGACGCGTATACTCGCCCGCCGGTGGCGAGGCTCTCCAACGGCAGATACGGGATCGCTATCACGAGATCCGCCGGGAGGCGGAAGCGGCGGCAGATGACAAGCGGCGCGAGATGGAACTCCGCTACAGTGAGGCCAAGCGCTCCGGGTCGGTTCGCACCCTATAGGGCGGCTAGTCGGTCTCTGGGAGAGTGACCTCCAGCCGGTAGGGCGCGGACAGGCCTCCCTCGGTCAGCCCGCAGACCAGTACCGCCCGCGCGGTTGCGTCGCGAGAGAGCGGCAGCACCCACTGTCCGGTATTGCCGCCTTTCAGGGGGAGGCTGAAAGCGCGAGTGCCCTCCGGTCCCAGTCCCACCGCCACCAGCCCATAGCGCTGATCCAGCGGGTCGGGTCGCGAGAGTAGAGAGAATCCGTCCCCGGTCCATCCCTCCAGGGTGGGCTCGACCTCCGATTCGGGGTCGGCGACCCGCACCCCGGTGACGGCGAACCCGGCCCCTTCGATGGCGTCGTCGGCCAGGTAGCCGAAGCGGACGAGGAGGGACTGGCCCGCGTAGGCGGACAGATCGGCGGCCTGGAGCAGCCAGTCATGGGAAGCGCCGGTGAGGCCGTTACCCGGGTTGTTGCCGAAGGTGTTCTGATCGGTGGTGCGGTCCGTCTCCAGAGTCCGCCAGGTGCGTCCGTCATCTTCGGAGACGGCCACGTAGGCCCAATCGTAACCATCCTCCAGATCGTGCCAGGCCCAGAACTCCAGCCGGGGCACCCGTGACTCATGCAGGTCCAGGGTAGCGGTGAGAGTGGCATGGCCGTTGGACAAGCCGCCCGACCACCAGAAGGGACCCGGTTCCGGCGGGGCCACGGGGATCACCGCTGCCCGCTCCTCACCGGTGAAGCTGAGCTGGATGGAGGTATCGGTAGGCAGAAGCACCTGGTCACAGCCGTACTGGGAGACGGTGTCCTCGACCACCGTCGGGCCGGGGGCATGGAAGCGGGACTGCGACCGGCAGGGGGTACGGTTCTCACCCCTGGAGTTCTCATCGTCGGAGAGAGACCGCTCGAGAAGCTCCGTCTGCCAAGCGAGAAAGAGGCGGTCTAGGGATTGGCCGTTGCCGCTGTCGTGCAGGTAGGCTCGGAGAGCCTCTCCCGCTGGTCGGGGATCGGTGGCGACGGCAATCAGGGCCTCTTCACCGAGCCGGTCCTTCCAGTAGGAGAGGAAACTGGCGGAGGCCTCGTAGTGGAGCCCGGCCCCCTCCGAGCCCAGCGACCAGTCGAAGAGAGGGAAGTCGCTGCAGGTGAGGTCTGGGCGCTTCTCGGCCCCCACGGCTTCCTCGGCGATCTCGGACAGGCCCTCGTTGAACCAGGTCTCCTCTTGAGGGTCCACCAGGAACTGGAGCAGGTGCTGCATCTCGTGAGCGATGAGGGGCGCGGAGCAACCGGAAGTTCGGTTGCAGGAAGCCAGGCTGACGTAGATGACCTGAGTCTCATTGCTGAAGGGGTTGTCTCGGAACCCGGGCTGATCGGCGGCGGAGAAGTAGCCCCCCATGGCGGAGAGGTCACTGTAGACGATATCCACGGGGAAGATGCCGGAGTGGGCCGCGGCGGCTGTCTCCAAGAGCGCCCCCAACAACCCACCGTCCAGGGCCCGATCCACCCGGCTGGCAGCAGCGATCATCATGTCGGTCGGAATGGCCGTGGCATCCTGGGCCCAGAGGCGGAAGCGGCCGGTTTGGGCGACCAGGCCGACCCCGATGCGCTGGTACTCCCCATGCCGACCGGCGGCGACCCAGAACTCCCGTGTCTCCGGCGGCTCATCGGCGGCCGGGCTGCCGGCCAAGGCGACGTCGAGGGTGTCCACGTGGCCCCGGCCGACTCCGTCCAGATAGGCCGGCACCAGCGGGGTTCGGCCGCGGTGGTAGAGGAAAGAGGGCATGGGCAACGGGCCGGACAGCGAAATCGCGACAAAGCCCGTCAATAGGGACAGCAGGAGTCGGTTGATTATCACAAGTGACCTCGACCGTGATTATATCATGCGAGTAGGGGCGGGCCAGTCGGCACCGGTGCCTGCCGTCTCGGCCCAGTCCTGGGACTAGGGGTGTATCATGGCGGAACGCATGGTTAGGGTATTCGTGAGCGGCTCGGCGGACCTGGAGCCCGAGCGCGAGGTGATTGGAGAGGCACTGGCCCGTTTTCCGGCGCCGCTCCCGTGGGAGATACGGAGAACGCCCCACGCCGGTGAGCAGACGCCGGAGAGGCTACGGGAGGTCTCCGGAAGCGATTTCCTGCTGCTTCTGCTGGGGCAGGACGTAACCGCTCCGGTGGGGGCCGAGTTGTGGGCGGCTCGGCAAGCGGGAGTGCTCGTGTACGCCTTGACGAAGGCCGGGCCGCATACTCCGGCGGGACGGTTCTTCCAGTTCAACAGCGTGGAGGAATGGGAGGTGTTCCGCGATCCTCCCGGTCTGAGGCGACTGGTGACCCGGTACCTGTCCCAGGCCCTCTTGGATGATGCCGCGCGCTACGGACTCACGGCGGACGAGGTGGCTGCCTTGGTGGGCTACCTGAGTCGAATCGGCAAGCCGGGCGCGGCCGAAGAGGGGGAATCGGTGGCAGAGGGCCGAGAGACGGGCGGGGCCCAGGAAGGGGCCATCATTGTCTCGGGAAGGGATAGGGGCACCCGGCGCTGAGCGGCTCGGGTGTGTCTCAAGTTGGGGGCCGAGTTCCGGTACCTAATCCAGACCCACGCCCGTCATGCTGAGAAGCCCATGCCGCGCGGCGTCATGCCGGGAGCCCATGACCACAATACGTAGGGGCG
>JBBQIE010000116.1:0-6620 GCA_038324625.1 Anaerolineae bacterium
CAGCCATAGCTTCCCGCCGCCGGCTTCCAGAGCCATCGTCCGATCTCGGAGCACGATGACGCCCACGGACTTCAAGCGGGCGGCAATGCCGGCCGGGTCGGTCCAGATGTCGTGATTGCCGAGCACGGCGAGGACGCCGAACCGAGCCTGGAGCGCGGACAGCTCTTCGGCACACTCCTCGATGCGGGTGGGATCACGGTAGATGAAGTCGCCGGTCAAGACCACCAGGTCGGGGTTGAGTTTGGCGGCGATCCGCACCGCGTTGGCGATGTGACCCCGACTGACATATTGCCCCGCGTGAAGGTCACTTAGGTGGGCGATCGAGAGGCCGTCGAGAGACGCGGGCAGACGGGGGATGGCCACCTGACGGTGCGACACCGATAGCCGGCGCGGCTCCACTTTCGCGGCATAGGCCGCCAGGGCCGTCCCACCCACGGCGCCGGCGCCCAGGAGCGCGCCAACGGTAGCCAGCACCCGACGCCGGGGAAGGCGAGCAGCCAGGGGGTCCGGCCGAGACACGGCGTCGGGAGGTCCCGCCGGCAGGGCTACTGGCCCACCACCGGCCCCTGAGCCATCATGGCCAGGACCAGCAGGAAGTCGTAGGTGCCGTGGACGATGACGCTGGTGGTGGTGTTGGTGCGCTTGCGGATGATGCCCAAGGTGATACCCAGGACGAACACCACCACCAGGGAGTCCCAGTTGTACTGGAAAGAGTGGAGCGAGGTAAACAGGAGATTCGAGAGCAGGATCCCCAGCCGGGGCTGGAGCACTCCCCGCACCGCCAGCTCTTCTCCCAAGCCGGCCGAGAGCCCCAGAACCACGGCCCCGGGCAGGGTGGTGAAAGGGGCCAATAGGGTGCCGAAAGCCTCGTCGAACCCCGGTCCCCCGGTCTGCCGCCAGCCCATCAGGCTCCAGAACCAGTCAATGGCCAGCCCGAGGACCGCCACCACCGCCACCAGAAGCACTCCTAGGCCGAGACCGAGGACGACTTGGCGAGAGCTGGGCCGCACCAATCCCAGCCTCCGGAGCGCCGTGCGGAGGTCCCGCCGCACTCCCCAACCCACGGCCAAGATGGCCGAGGGCACGATCCACACCAGGCCGTAGAGCTCGCCCCGAAGCACCGCCCCGCTGCTTCCAATATCCAGCTGCCCGCCGCCGGTGATGATCCCGGAGAGCAAGGTAATGAGCGGGGGCTCACCGAGGACCAATAGGGGCACGAAGCTCTCCAGGGTCAGGGTGATCACGGCCACCAGGGCAATCGTGTGTACGAAAGAGCCCGGCGATAGAGGCAGGACTCGGCTGACCAGCCGCCGCACCCCGCTGACGAAGCCGAGGGCTCCTATGAGAATGGCGAGCAGCATACCGATGCCCATGTAGGCGATCTTCACGGGGCCGCCGGGCGGCACCGAGGCGACACCGGCGGTGATGCCGTCCCCAAAGAGGGCGCCCGCGCCCGAGCCCACCGCCAGAACCGCCACCCCCAGCACCAAGCCGGCCAGCCACAGCAAGGCCAGGACCTTGGCCCAACCGTGGTACACGCCGTAGTAGGCCAGTACCGCTAGGGGGAAGAAAGGCAAGGCCCGGTAGCTCTGCTCCACGAAGGACGACGCCTCGCCCCCGGCCAGCAGACCCAACACCAGCAGTGCCGTGAGCGCAGTCGCCCCCACCACCAGGCGCGAACCCTTGGGCGCTGCCCCTGTCTCCGGAGACCATGCCGACATTACCGTGTTCCTCCCTGAGGAGGGCAAACCGGGGCGAAACTCGTAGAGCCGGGGAGCTGGCCGCCGCGCTTGAGCTTGCCGCTTCTCTCCTCGGCATGATACCCCGTCGGGGAGAGAAGCCACAATCCACCGCCGCTGCCCACTTCACCGTAAGCCCGGCACCGGGAGAGTGGGCCCTGGTTTTACGCTCGCACGGAGCGTGCTAGGCGCGCCGTCAACAGCCGGGCTCGCCGAAGTTGCCGCAACAGGTCGAGGTTGTCCGTATCTTGATCCAGGTGTTCTTCACCACCAGTCGCAGCTTCTTCCCCAAGGGCATCGGCTGCTTCAAATTGGCCCACGTGTCACTCATCGAAGGCCGCTCATGTCCGTCGCACATTGACTCCCTCCACCCTTATGTCGCTCGCCGCTCGACAACCCCTGCCGGCACTTCCACCATTGTCCGGCTGACGGGGCGCCGCGGTCAAGCCGACCCGTGGGCTAGGAGCGTCGCCGACACCGGACTTGTACCATATCACCCTCGTCCACTATCATGTCCACGCTGAGGCGGAGCCGTGGCCCCCGCCCCTCCCCTCCGGCACCCTTAGCAGTTGGCGATAGTCCCGCGTTAGCATTGGAGGGCCCATGTTGGTGCAGCAATTCCACACCGGTGGCGACCGCAACTTCGGGTACGTCGTAGCCGACGAGCAATCGGGGAAGGCCGCCATCATTGACGCCTCCTACGACCCCGAGGCCCTTCTCGCTTATGTCCGGGAGGAAGGCTACCGGATCGTCTACGCCTTCAGCACCCACGGTCATGGCGATCACACCAACGGCAACGCCATCGTCGCCTCTCAGATCGGCAGACCGGTGCTCCTGTACGGGGACACCGACCCCGGTACCGGCCTGACCCTGAAAGACGGCGTCCGGCTGCCCCTGGGCTCCCTGGAGATCCAGGTGATCCACACCCCCGGTCACTCCGATGACTCCCTGTGCCTCCTGGTCGGCGATGCCCTCTTCACCGGCGACACCCTCTTCGTGGGCAAGGTGGGCGGCACTCAAACCGATGCCGCTGCCGAGCAGGAATACCACTCCCTGCACGACAAGCTGCTGACCCTGCCCGATGACACCCGCGTGTTCCCCGGTCACAATGTGGGGGTGTCTCCCGAATCCACCATCGCTCACGAGCGAGACACCAACCCCTTCCTCCTCCAGCCGGACCTAGAAGCCTTCCTGCACCTGAAGAACAACTGGGCGGCCTACAAGGCGGAGCACGGCATCCTGTGACCGCCTGGTACGAGACCAGCTTCGGGAGCGAGTACCTGGAGCTCTACGCCCACCGCGACTTCGCCGAGGCCTGCGCCAATATCTCAGCCACCCTCGGGCTGATCTCTCCACCTAAGGATCAACCCCTGCTGGACCTCTGCTGTGGCGGTGGGCGCTGCCTGCTGGCCCTGCGCAACGCCGGCTTCCAGCGGCTGGTCGGGCTCGACCTCTCCGCCGACCTCCTGGCCGCCGCCGCCCGGAGCCTGACCGAGGCCGGGGTGCCGGAGGTGGTCAAGGTCACCACCGCTGAGGCCGACCGGGTTGAGCCCAACCCGGACCGGGTGGTGTTGGTTCGAGCCGACATGCGCGACATCCCCTACACCGACTACTTCGCCACCGTGCTCTCCTTCTTCACCTCCTTCGGCTACTTCGAGTCCGACGCCGACAACCGGGCCGCCCTGGGAGCCGTGTTCCGGGCCCTCCGGCCCGGCGGCGTCTTCCTGATGGACTACCTGAACCGAGAGCACGTGATCGCCCATCTGATTCCTCACGACGGGAGCGAGTTCGAAGGTGGGAGGATCGAGAATCGGCGGCGGATCACCCCCGATGGCGCTCGGGTGGAGAAGACCGTTACCGTGCGGCACGACGACGGGCGAGAGCAGCAGTTCCTGGAGTCCGTCCGCATGTACACCGAGGCCGAGATGCGGTGGATGCTAGGCGCGGAGGGATTCACCGGCATCCGGTCCTACGGCTCGCTGTCCGGCGTCCAATACAGCCCGGACAGCCCGCGGCTGATACTGGTAGCGGAGAAGGCGCCCGAGTGCTGATCCACTCCATCCCCGAGGCTGACCTGCCCCTCATGTCCGGCAACCGACTCTACCTCGACTACATCGCCGGGGAGAGCCGCGCCCTCCAGTTCTACACCCACGGACCCACCGACTTCGCCGCTGCTCTGGCCGCCTGCCGGGGTTTTTCCTACCCCCGGGTGGAGGTGGCGGAGCTCCTGAGACACTACAACCGGACCCTGGGCGCCGGGCCGGCGGCTCTGGAGAACATCGCCGCCCTTGGGGAAGCGGATACCTTCTGCGTCATCGGGGGCCAGCAGGCCGGCTTCCTGGGCGGGCCGATCTACACCGCCTATAAGATCATCGCCATCATCCGTCTGGCCCGGCGCCTACAGCAGGAGTTCGGCCTCCGCTTCGTTCCGGTATTCTGGCTGGCCACCGAGGACCATGACTTCCACGAGATCAACCACACCTACTACCTCAAGGGCGACGGCGAGGTCGGTCGAGTCAGCTTCAACTGGGACGGCCAAGGCCGGCCGGTGTCGGCCCTCCCCCTGACCGCCGAGGTCACCGAAGCATACCGCGCATACTTCCGTCGCCTCATCCCCGGGCCGCACTTCGCCGAGGCCGAGGGGCTGATGGCACCCCTACCCAACGAGGATTACTGCACCTGGCAGGCCCGCGTCTGGTCGCACCTGTTCGCCGAATGGGGCCTGATCCTGGTGGAGCCGCGGGTCCTGCGTCCCGCCGCCGGCGGCTTCTTCCAGGCCGCTCTGGAGTCCGCGGATGACATCCATCACCACCTAGAACAGATGGCCACCCGCCTCGCGGCAGCGGGATATGCCCCCCAGCTGACGTCCGCCCAGGCGGGAGAGCTCTACACCTTCGACGCCGCCGGCCGCCGGATTCGAGTGGAGGACCCCCGAGCCCACCTGCCACTAGCCCAGGATCAGTCTCACCATTACTCCACCGACGCCGCCCTCCGGCCCCTCCTCGCCGACGCCTTGCTGCCGGTGGCCGTGGACGTCCTGGGAGCGGGGGAGATCGCCTATCAGGGCATGTTGGGGCCCCTGCACCACCACTTCGGCGTGCCGCAGCCGGTCCTCTTCCCCCGGCCACACTACACTATCGTCTCCTCCGAGGAGTCGGCGGCACTAGATCGGTACAACACCTCCGCCCAAGAGATGCTCACCGGCGGCTTCAGCGTGGACCAGGTCTTCCGACAGGGCACGGCCAATCCGGACGCGGATGCCTTCGACCGGGCCCGAGAGGGTATCCAGGCCGCCCTGGCCCCACTCCGGCCCCAGGTGGAGGCGGTGGATCCCAGCCTGGGCAGGACCTGGAAGGGCACGCGCACGAACGTGCTCCGCCGGCTGAACAAGCTGGAGGAGAAAGCCACTCGCGCCCGGCTCAGTCAGGTGGGCCGCACCAAGAAGGAGCTCCAGGGCCTGCACAGCGCCATCCTGCCCCGAGGCCGGCTACAGGAGAGGGTCTTCCCCCTGCCGCACTTCCTCAACCGCCACGGCAGCCGGTTCCTGGAGGCGGTCTTCCAAGCCGGAGACCTGCTCGACTTCTCCCACCACATCATCACCCTGGAGGACGTTGATGCCCGAAGCTGAGGTCATGGCCTTCGGCGCCCATCCCGACGACATCGAGATCTGTTGCGGCGGCACCCTCATCAAGCTGGCCCAGGCCGGGCACTCGGTGGTCCTGGTGGACATGGTCCGGGGGGAGATGGGCACCCGAGGCAGCGCCGAGACCCGCGCCGCCGAGGCCGCCGCCGCCGCCGACATCATCGGGGCCACGGCCCGGGAGAACCTGGAGCTGGAGGACGGCTTCGTCCACGTGAACAAGGAGTCCAAGCGCCGGGTGGCGGAGGTGGTGCGGAAATATCGTCCGCGCCTGGTCATCATCCCCTACTACGAGGGCCGTCATCCCGACCACTACCACGCCAGCGATGTGGCTTACGAGGGGATATTCTTGGCTGGGCTGGCTCGCTTCGAGACCGGCCAGGAGGCCTATCGCCCCCCGAAGCTCATGTACTACATGACCCGGCAAGGCTTTGACCCCACCTTCGTGGTGGACATCAGCGCCCAGTTCGAGCGCAAGCTGGAGGCCATCTACGCCTACTCCACCCAGTTCCGCCCCGAGGGCGGCCCTTGGCCCCAGACCCGCCTGACTGCCCCCGACTTCCGGGTGGGGCTAGAGCATTGGATGGGCTTCTACGGCTCCATGATCGGCACCCGGTACGGCGAAGGCTTCCTCATCCGAGGAATGCAGGCGGTGGACAACCCGTTGGACCTGGAGTTCGCCTCGTTCTGAGAGTGGCGTGCCCTATCGACTCGCCCTGGGGGCGAACCTCGTGTTCGCCCGGTCGCGCGGAGGGCGAATACAAGATTCGCCCCTACGAATGCCGCGGCTCACCCCTCGTAGCCACGAGGACGCAGTCTGCCCCAATCTGTTGTCAGCGGAGGACGTATGCGCATCGGCATCACCTGTTACCCTACCCACGGCGGCAGCGGCGTGGTGGCCACCGAGTTGGGCAAGCACCTGGCCGAGCGGGGACACGAGGTCGCCTTCATATCCTACTCCACCCCCCTTCGGCTCACCGAGATACCGCCTCGGGTCAGCTTTCACGAGGTGGAGATCGTGGAGTATCCCCTTCTCAAGAACTTCCCCTACTGCCTGGCCTTGGCAGCCAAGATGGTGGAGGTCGCCCGCAGTCGTCAGCTCGAGGTCCTGCACGTACACTACGCCATCCCCTTCAGCGCTGCCGCCGTGTTCGCCAAGCAGATCGCTCCCGAGCTTGGGCTGAAGGTGGTCACCACCCTTCACGGCACCGACGTCACCCTGGTCGGTAACAATCCCTCCT
>JBBQIE010000117.1:0-6598 GCA_038324625.1 Anaerolineae bacterium
GGATCGGTGACCTCATGGCGGCGGGCAACCCCACCGTGGGGCTGTCGGCCCATCCCGGCCGGACGGACGTCCGCATCACCGCCAAGGCCGATTCGCTGGAGGCGGCCGAGGGCCTGATTGCCCCCGTCGAGGCCACTATTCGGGAGAGGCTGGCGGGCCACGTCTACGGCGCCGACGTGGAGCGCCTGGGCCCGGCGGTAGTCGAGGCCCTGCGCGCCGGCGGTCATCGCTTGGCCGTGGGCGAGACCCTCACCGAGGGGCTCATCGCTCAGGAACTGCTGGAGACCGGGGGCGATCTGGTGGTGACCGGCGAGGTCCGGCTCCCCACGGGCCCCACCGATGAGGCCGACGCCCTAGCCGTGGCCAACGATCTTCTGATAGAAACGGAGGCCGACTACGCCCTGGTCAGCCTGGCCGGGGCAGCACCCTCCAGCGACGATGAAGCCGGTCGCCGGGAGGCCATTGTGGCCATCGTCGGCCCCGATCACCAATGGGCCGACAGCTTCTCCTTCGGCAGCCACGCCGGGCTCTTCCAGGGTTGGGTGGTCAATCAGTCCCTCTACCTGCTGTGGCGGCGGCTCACCAATATCGGTGATGCCGGCATCCCTGCCTGAGGCTAAGGTGGCACGCTGCTTGCAACCTTAGTAGGTCGGCGCCAGACTCCGAATACGGCGCCCCAACCAGGGATCGGACAGGGGGCAGAGATGCGACTTGGGCGTGTGTTATCCACGGTGAGCATTCTTTCGCTGGCGGTATTGGCCACCGGCTGTACCAAGGTCAAGCCGGCGCCGGAGGAGTCTCTCTCTCTCTCCGGGAGCCGCCCGTCACTGAGCGCTATGGTGGTAAGCCCTCCGGCCGGCACCGGCCAGACGACCACAGAAGCCGGCAGCCTGGTGACGGCCTCCGCGTCGCCGGTAGGCACGCCCTCCGCCGGCCTCACCGGGGTGTCGCAGTCGGTGGCCCCGACTCCCATCCCCGCGCCCACGGCCACCCCGGAGGCCCGCTACCTCACCCACGTGGTGGGCTGGGGCGACACCATCCTCAGTATCGCTCTCCAGTACGGGGCCCGGATGGAGGCCATTGTCGAGGCCAACGAGTTGACCAACAACATGATCTACATCGGCCAGACCCTGCAGATACCCCTGCCCGAGGTCCCCATTGGGGCTCAGCAGTACGTGGTCCAGGCCGGCGACACCCTCTCCGGGATCGCCATCTACCTGGGGGTGGACCAGGACGCCCTGCTCCGCGCCAACGGCCTCACCAACGGCTACTATCTTCAGGTGGGCCAGGTCCTAATCGTGCCCTCGGGCGGCGGCGCCCAAATGGCATCGGCTTCCGACACCAGTGTGCAGGCGGCCGGCCTGGGCTCCAAGCGCAGCCACATCGTCCAGCCGGGCGACTCCCTCTCCTCGATATCGGCCATGTATAACGTCTCGGCCTACGACATCTCCACCGCCAATTCCCTGGGGAACCCCAACCTGCTCCAGGTCGGTCAGACCCTCATCATCCCCTAGAGTTTCGCCCTTCCCTGGCTTGTCGGGCCGAAAAACAAGAGGGGCTCGCCGTTTGGCGAGCCCCTCTTGTTTGGGTAGAACCGATCGTGAGACTAGAGGCCGCGATCAGCCAGGTACTTCACCAGGTCGGCCACTCGGCTAGAGTAACCCCACTCGTTGTCGTACCAGGAGAGAACCTTGACCATGTTGCCGCCCTGAACCATGGTGCTCAGTCCATCCACGATGGAGGACAGCGGATTGCCCTTGTAGTCTATGGACACTAGGGGCTCATCGGAGAAGCCCAGGATGCCCTTCATGGCCCCCTCGGCATTGGCCTTCATGGCCGCGTTCACGCTCTCGATCGTCGCCGGCTTGGAGACGTTGGCGGTGAAGTCCACCAGGGACACTGTGGAGGTCGGCACCCGCAGGGCCATACCGTCGAACTTGCCCTTGAGCTCGGGAATCACCAGGGCCAGAGCCCGAGCGGCGCCGGTGGTGGTGGGGATGATGTTGATGGCAGCGGCTCGGGCCCGCCGAAGGTCCGAGTGCGGCAGATCCAGGATCTTCTGGTCGTTGGTGTACGAGTGTACCGTGGTCATGAGCCCGTACTCAATGCCGAACTCGTCGTTGACCACCTTGGCCACCGGGGCCAGGCAGTTGGTGGTGCAGGAGGCATTGGAGATGATGTTGTGCTTCTTGGGGTCGTACTTGTCTTGGTTCACGCCCAAGACGATGGTGATGTCTTCACCCTTGGCCGGGGCGGAGATGATGACCTTCTTCACCCCATCGCGCAGGTGGGCCGAGGCCTTGGAGGCATCGGTGAAGAAGCCGGTGGACTCGATGACCACCTGAATGTCCTGATCGCCCCAGGGAATCTGAGCCGGGTCGCGCTGGGCGTAGACCACGATCTTGTCCCCGCCCACGATCAGGGAGTTCTCCCCCACTTCCACCGACTCCGGGAAAATGCCGTAGTTGGAGTCGTACTTGAGCAGATGCGCCATGGTGGCGGGGTCACCGATGTCATTGATGGCCACCACCTGCACTTCGCCCTTGTAGTTCTCGCGCAGGGCCTTCATGACCTGACGACCGATGCGGCCGAACCCGTTGATTCCAACTTTCACTGCCATGGTTTCCTCCCGTGTGTGATGTACAAGCCATATGCCGGCCGTTCAGCATACGGCTGGAACGCTACTATCCTTCTCTACCCCGCCCCTGACGAAGTCGAGCAGAACCGAACCCAGTTTGGCGCTGTCGTGCCGCCACGGATAGACCTCGTCCACCAAGTCCGCGAAGACGAGAGCGAAGCGAGAATCCCGCTCCGACCTCACAGGCGACCCGGAGGCGCTCCGCGGTAGACAGTCATTGGCCAGTACATACTGAAACAGCCCAGGGCCGGCGTTGTCCTCGATGGCGGCGGCGTGCTGCTGCACCGTGTAGCCTTCCGTCTCCCCCGGCTGCCAGGCCACATTGCATACGTAGACCTTCAGGGCCCCGCTGGCTCGGATCGCCTCCCTGATGCCCGGCACCAACAGATTGGGCAGGACGCTGGTGTATAGGCTGCCGGGCCCGAGCACTACCAGGTCGGCGTGGAGAATGGCTCTCACCGCCCCCGGGTAGGCTGGTGGCGCGTCCGGCTCCAGGAACACCCGCGTGATCCCCGGCCCTGCTGCCCCGACCCGACTCTCGCCGCGCACCATCCGGGAAGGAACGGCCTCGCTCTCCCCGTTAGCTACCTGGGCGCACACGGAGACCGACTCCAGGGTGCTGGGCATGATCCGGCCTCGGATGTTGAGGACCCGACTCAGCTCCAGGATGGCTCTCTCGAAGGAGCCGGTGACCTCGGCCATGGCCGCCAGTAAGAGGTTCCCCAGGGAGTGACCGCCTAACGACCCATCGCCAAAGCGATATTGGAGAACCTGGGTCATGAGAGCTTCGTCATCCGCTAGTGCCGCGATGCAACTCCGGAAGTCACCCGGGGGCAGGAGCCCCAGTTCCCGGCGCAACCTCCCGGAGCTTCCTCCATCGTCCCCCACCGTCAGAACGGCGGTGATGTCCACGTCGGCGCCCTTGAGGCCGCGCAGGAGAACGGAAAGACCGGTCCCGCCGCCAACCGCCACCACCCGCAAACTCATGGTCCCGAAAACAGCCTCGCTTCACCGCCGCTTAACCTTACGCATTATAGGTAGGTACACTCTCCCCGGCAAACGCATTGACAGCGAACGGCACCGATGCCTATAATCTCGGCGCTGACCCTCGAAGCCACTGGGTCGGCCCAGTTCAGGAGGCCAAAATGGTTCGCTTTGAGGATACTGCCCGCTACACCGAGACCCACGACTGGGTAAAGACCGATGGAGACACCGCCGTTTTCGGCATCAGCGACTTCGCCCAGGACCAGCTCAGCGACATCGTCTTCGTCGAGCTGCCCGAGGTGGGGAACACCTACGAGAAACGAGAGGTCTACGCCGTGGTCGAGTCGGTCAAGGCCGCCAGCGACTGCTATGCCCCCGTCTCCGGCGAGGTCGTCGAGATCAACTCCGAGCTCGAGTCCGACCCCGGTATCGTGAACCGCGAGCCCTACAGCGATGGCTGGTTCGTGCGCGTGCGCATGTCCGATCCCTCGGAGCTCGAGGACCTGCGGACGGCCGAATCCTACCGGGAGCTGGTGCGCCAGTTGACCGAGGAGGAGTAGTCATGACCTACGTTCCCCACACGGACCAGGACCGGCAGGAGATGCTGGCCGCCGTGGGTGTGACCAGGGTCGAGGACTTGCTCCAGGACGTGCCCGAGTCCGTCCGCTTCCCCCGGCTGGATCTTCCCCGGCCCCTCTCGGAACCGGAGATTCTGGCCGAGATGGCTGCCCTCGCCGATTCCAACTGGGACCTGGATCACCACCCCTGCTTCCTAGGAGCCGGAGCCTACAACCACTTCATCCCCAGCGTGGTCAAGCACGTGGTCAGCCGGAGCGAGTTCTACACCGCCTACACTCCCTACCAGCCCGAGGTGAGCCAGGGAACCCTACAGGCCATCTTCGAGTACCAGAGCCTGATCTGCGACCTCACCGGGATGGATGCGGCCAACGCCTCCCACTACGACGGCGCCACCGCCCTGGCTGAAGCCGTCATCATGAGCCACAGCACCCATCGGGGCCGGCGGGCCAAGGTAGTCGTCTCTCGAACCGTCAACCCCCAATACCGGGAGACGGCCCGCACCTACGTCCAGGGCATGGGCATAACCATGGTCGGAGATCAAGACCCCGACCTGTCCCTGGCTCAGTTGGGCGACCTGGTGGACGAGGAGACCGCCTGCCTGGTGGTCCAGGTCCCCGATTTCCTGGGCGCCATCCCCAGCCAGGCCGATCTCCAGGCCCTAGCGGCCCAAGCCCACGCAGTGAAAGCCCTCTTCGTGGTCAGCGCCAATCCTATTTCGCTGGGGCTGCTCAAGCCCCCTGCCGAGTACGGGGCCGACGTCGTCGTCGGCGAGGGGCAGCCGCTGGGCAACCAGATCGGCTTCGGGGGGCCCTACGTGGGCTTCTTCGCCACCCGTACCGAATACGTGCGCCGCATGGCCGGGCGACTGGCGGGCATGACCACCGACGTCGAGGGGAAGCGAGGCTTCGTCCTCACCCTGGCCACCCGCGAGCAGCATATCCGTCGGGAACGGGCCACCTCCAACATATGCACCAACCAGGCCCTAAACGCCCTCGCCGCCGCCGCCTACCTCTCGGCCATGGGGCCCCACGGTCTGCGGACGGTGGCCGCCGCCTGCTACCACAAGGCTCACTACGCCGCCTCCGCCATCAACGACCTCGCCGGATACCAGGTCCTCAGTGGGGACTTCTTCCACGAGTTCGTGGTCCGTTGCCCTCGGTCGGTTCGGGAGATCACGACCGGCCTGTTGGAGCGCGGGATCATACCCGGCTACCAGGTGGAAGCGGAATATCCGGAGCTGGGAGATTGCTTGCTTTTCTGCGTGACGGAACTGAACAGCCGCGAGCAGATAGACAGCCTGATCGCGGCCCTGAGGGACATAGCATGACTGAGAAAGTGATATACGAACTGAGCAAGCCGGGGCGAGAGGCGACCTCCGTGCCCCGGCTGGACGTTCCCGAGTCGGCGATCCCGCGGGAGTGGCTACGAGAGGACCTGCCCCTCCCCGAGGTCAGCGAGGTGAGCCTGATCCGCCACTTCACGCGACTCTCGCGGCTTAACTATGCCGTGGACCTGGGCTTCTATCCCCTGGGGTCGTGTACCATGAAGTACAACCCCAAGGTCAACGAGGAAGCCGCCGGCATGCCCGGCTTCGCCCGCACCCATCCCCTCCAGCCCATCGAGACCGTGCAGGGCGACCTGACCGTCCTCTGGGAGACGCAGCGACTGCTGGCTGAGATCGCCGGCTTCGAGGCGGTCTCCTGCCAGCCGGCTGCCGGGGCTCAAGGGGAGTTCGCCGGCATCCTGATCATGCGCCGGTACCACTTGGACCGGGGGCAAGGTAGCCGAGACAAGATACTCATTCCAGACTCAGCTCACGGCACCAATCCCGCCTCCACCACCATGAGCGGCTACCGGGTGGTGCAGCTGCCATCCGATTCTCAGGGTAATGTGGACCTGGAGGCTCTGAAGCGCGAGTGCGACCAGTCCGTCGCCGGCCTCATGCTCACCAACCCCAATACCCTGGGCCTTTTCGATGAGCATGTCCTGGAGATCGCCCGCCTGGTGCATGAATGCGGCGGGCTGGTCTACGGGGACGGGGCCAACCTCAACGCCCTCATGGGCATCGCCAAGCCGGCGGAACTGGGCTTCGACATCATGCACTTCAACCTGCACAAGACCTTCTCCACTCCTCACGGCGGAGGCGGGCCCGGCTCGGGCCCCGTGGGGGTGCGAGGCGACTTGGCCGACTATCTCCCCGGCCCCATTGCCGTGAAACGGGGAGACGAGTTTGCCCTGACCATGCCGGAGAAGAGCATAGGGCGGATCAAGTCGTTCTACGGCAACTTCGGGGTGATCCTCAAGGCCTACGTCTACATCCGCATGTTGGGGGAGGCCGGCCTGCGGGACGCCAGCCTGAGCGCCGTCCTGGCCGCCAACTACCTACAGGAGCGCCTC
>JBBQIE010000118.1:0-6578 GCA_038324625.1 Anaerolineae bacterium
ACCACTTCCTCCCCCTTGCGGGCGTCGTAGTCGGCCCGCTCCTCGGTCAGGTCGCGCCGGGCCCGGTCCAGCCGCTCGCTGACCTTGTCCATCTGGGCCTCGTACTTGTCCCGTAGCTTGTCCACGGCGGCATCGCGGGCCTCGCGGGCCGCCTGCCGGCAGCGGACCTGGAAGTCCCGCTCCGATTCCCTCGGCTTCGCCAGCAGCTTCAGGGTGGGGTTGTAGAGCAGGGGCAGGGACTGGGTCCGATAGAGGTGATCGGCCAGGTCCCGAGCCAGACGCTTCAGCTCCGCCTCACTGTTGGCGCTCTCCGGGACGTTGGCCAGGAAGAGGGCCCCCGAGCGCGGCCCCCGGTCCAGATCCCGAGGGGAGAGGTCCACCGCTACCGCCTCGGACCAGGTGAGGGTGGCGGCGGAATCGGGCGGCAGAAGCAGCAGCCCCACATCGCGGGTGTCGTCCACCCCCAAGCGGGCGTCGGCGAAACGCAGGGCGGTCAGGCCGAGGATGCCGGGCTCGTAGACCAGGCGCCTCTCGGAAGTGGAGACCGACAGCCCCAGGCGTTTCCCCAGGGCCGCCGTCGCCTCTCCCTCGGTCACGGCCACGGGCAGGTAGGTCTGGGCCACCGCGGGAGGCAGGGAGGGGGGCTGAGCCGCCAATCCCTCCGGGGTGGCGGCGCCGCTCTCGACGATGGGGGCGGCCGCCGGTGCGGGAGCGGCACCTTCAGCGGTGGACGGCTTTCCTCCCGCCTTGCGCCCGGCCATCAGGCCCCGGATCTGATCCCGAGTGAGGGGTCCGCGCAGGTAGCTCATGGCCCAGCGGGTGTTGAAGATGAGGGGCTCGCCCTCGTGGACGTTGTGAAGGAGGAACACCCGGCTGCTGAGCCCGGAGATGGCCCGATCCAGGTCCCGCGAGTCGGCCTTGCTCCCGGCCTGGTCCAGGGCCCCCTCCAGGCCCTCCATCACTCGGGCTTTGTCCCGCTCCGTCTGGAGCTTACCGATGAACCAGGTGCCGGCATTGCTCAGGCCCTTGTAGTCCAGATCCACCGGGTTCTGAGTGGTGAGGACGCAGCCTACCCCGAAGGCCCGCGCCTGCTTCAGGAGGGTGAGCATGGGGCGCTTGCTGGGAGGCTCGGCCACTGGGGGGAAGAAGCCGAACACCTCATCCATGTAGATCAGAGCCCGGAGGCTGGTGGTCCCCGGCTGGGCCCGCATCCAGGTGACGACCTGCTCCAGGAGGATGGTGACGAAGAACATACGCTCGACGTCGCTGAGGTGGGCGATGTAGAAGATGCTGTGCCTGGGCTTGCCGCCGGCGGTGTGCAGCAAGGCGGCGACGTCCAGGGGCTCCCCTTCCATCCAAGAGGCGAAGCTGGGGGAGGCGATGATGTTGTTGAGGAGCATGGCCAGGGCGAAGCGGTCCTTCTCCGGGAAGAAGGAGTCCAGATCCAGCACTCCCAGGCGGCGGAAGGGCGGGTTCTGCACCGAGAGGATGAGCTTGGCCAGGTCCACGTCTTCGCCGGCGCGCCAGAAGTGCTCCAGGATGTTGGCGATGAGGATATGCTCCCGGCTGCGAAGGGGATCGGCATCCACCCCGATCAGGCCCATGAGGGCCGACACCGTGCCCAGGATGCGTTCCCGCAGGGCCTCCTGCTCCACCTCCCAGTCCAGGGCCGGGGCCTTGAAGCTGCTCAGGATGCTGATGGGCATCCCGGCACTGGAGCCGGGGGTGTAGATGGTGAAGTCGGCCGCCTCCTTGAGCATCCGCACCCGGTCCGGGCCCTCGTCCCAGGCAGCCAGGCCGTCGCGCCACTGCTGCGCCGTCTGGGCGGCGTAGACTTCCGGGGTCAGGCCCTTGCGGCCGGCATCGTCCGGGTTCACCCAGGGGAGGAAGTCCTCCGGGCGCAGCTCCGGGAAGGTCAGGAGCAGGTTGGTCATGTCCCCCTTGGGGTCAATGATGATGGCGGGGACGTTGTCAATGGCCGCCTCTTCCAGGAGGGACACGCAGAGCCCCGTCTTCCCGCTGCCGGTCATCCCCACGCAGACGGCGTGGGTGGTGAGGTCGCGGGAGTCGTAGTGGACCGGTCGGTCCAGCACCTGGCCGGTGGCCGGGTCGTATTCTTTACCCAGGTAGAAGCTGCCCAACTTCTCGACTAGCGGCATGTAGGTCCTCTCTCGGTAGTTGGCTTGCCTGTTCGCGTGCGGCTGGTGCCGTCAAACTGATGATACTCGACACACCACGGCCGACAGTTCGTAGGGGCGAACCTCGTGTTCGCCCTCCCGACGACCCAGGGCGAATACAAGATTCGCCCCTACGGATCGGTGCATCATGGGTTCAGCGCCACGTCCCCGTAAGCGTCCCGCGGGTTGACAAGAGTCAGCTTGGCGGCGCCCAGACAAGGCTTGAGGTCGGGGAGATCGAAGTGGCGCAGGAAGCCGTAGGCCAGGCTCCACACCCCGTACTTCTGGGCGCTGTAGTAGCGGGTGTTGGCCAGGTCCCAGTAGGACTGGAGCATGTCCTCGGCGACGACCTCATCCGCCTTGCCGTCGAGGGCGGCGGCCAGGTAGCCGAGGAGGGCCCCGAACCCGACCCCATACACCCCAATGGGAGTGCCGGAGCAGTCCGGGCGGGTGCGCAGGTAGGCCAGGCCCCGGAGGGCGTCGAAGGCCCGCAGCCCCAGGGTGGAGATGCCCAGGAGCATGGCGTCGGAGGCCAGCTTGAACTCGGTGCCGTAGTTGTCCCAGAGGCCGCGAGGGTTGACCGGGCGGTTCTCCACCGCCCCCATCCCCCGGACATCGAAGACGAAGAGGCGATGCCCCTGCCGGAGGCGGCTCTCCAGCCGGGTGCGCTCGGCCGGGATGTCGCTGGTGCCCCGCTCCAGGAGGACCAGGTCGGTGGCCGCCGTCGGGCCGGACCGGGGGTGGATCATCACCCCGGTGACCACGATGTCGGGGGCGCTGAAGAAGAAGACGTGCTCGGTGGGGTACCCCTCGACTGCCTCGTCCAGCACCACCCTCGGGTTGATGGGATAGTCCCGGTCCTCGTCGGCGATGCCCAGGACGGAGGCCAACTCCTGCCTCATCTCCGCCGGTGTGCCCGCGGGAGAGGGGCGGACGAGCCGCTCCCGGTTCAATTCGAACACCGTCTTCGCCCCCGGGTATTCCAGCAGCACCTGGCCGGTGGCGGTGCAGTTCAGGTCCGCTTCGGGGAGGATCTCCGGCTCACCGGTGACGAAGTCGCCGGGCTCGCCCTGGAGGTGTACCCGCATCCAGTTCACTACCGCCTCTCGCAGCTCGGCGGAGAAGCCGTGGGTGTGAGGGGAGTAGGCGATGCCCACGTTCTCCTCGGCCCCGTAGAGGCCGTAGATATCCCGCGCCCGCCGGACCGCCTCGCGGGCCCCCTCGATGGGGAAGAAGTCGTACAGGGCTGCCCCCACCATGACCGGCTTGGGGGCCATGGCGGTGAGATACTGGTAGTAATCGGGCCCCCAGGCCATGGCCCCGCGGACCAACTGCTCCGCATCCTGAGCCTGGCCGGACTTCATGTAGCTCTCCAGGGTCATGACGAAGCAGCAGGGGGCTCCCGCCGCCAGCCGGGGCTCGGACATCATGAGCAGGCAGGTCTGGGTGCCCCCGCCGGAGTTGCCGGTGACCCCGATGCGGTTCGGGTCCACCTCCGGGCGGGAGGCCAGGTAGTCCACCCCTCGGATGCCGTCCCAGATGAAGTGGCGGCCGATGCTGGCCCCGTCGAGGATGTACTGGAGCCCGGCGTAGGAATGCTCCACGGTGCAGCTCCCGATGATCCGCCGCCCGGACTCCGGGTCGAGGTACTGGAAGCGTTCCCCCTGGCCGGGCGGGTCCATAGCCAGGACCACGAAGCCGTTGGTCGCCAGGTCGGCGCAGACCGCCTGATACCGGGGCTCCGCCTTTCCCCCCTCACTGTGGCCGCAGACGAGGAGGATGGCGGGAGCGGGCGCCGAGAGGCCCTTGGGCAGGTAGAGGGAGGAGGTGACAAGGAAGCCGGGCAGGCTATCGTAGACGACCTTCTCGATGGTGTAGGCGCCCCGATCGAGGGTGCCGGTGACGCGGGCCTCCAGGGGGGTCTTCTCCGTGGGGAGGCCGCCGATAGCCTCCAGGAACCGCCCTTGAAGGCGGCGGCGCTCCTCCTCGAAGGCGGCCATCGAGGTGATGACCTGCCGCTCCCTCTCCTGACGCCGGAAGTGCTCCTCGGCCCGGCGCCGTAGGTCGTGGATCATCTGGTCCGAGGGATCATGGTACCCGTCCACGTGCGAGGAAAAGGTCCGCATGGTGTTCCTCCTCCGCTGAGAGAGCGACTAGAGCCGCTTGGCGGCCTCAGATGTAGTCAATCTGATGATACACCCAGGGGGCGAAGGGCAGAGCCCGGGCGATGGCCTCCACGTCGCCCTCCTGGGCCCCGGCCACGGTGACCAACTCCTGCCGCACCGCCGACACCAGGTCCAGCCGAGCCAGGAGCAGGCGGGTGAGGGCGTCCTCCTTCATCTCCAGGGTCACCGACCGGCTGGGGGTGCCGTCGGAAGGGTGGATGACCGCCTCCCGCTCTGGGGTCCAGATGGAGACCTCCAGGGGGCGGGCCTCGGCGTTCTCCTGCCAGACCTTGCCCGCCAGGGCCGCCGGGTCGAGCACGTGGGCCATAATCATCATGGAACTCGACCCGCGGGGGGAGGGCCGGAAACCCTTGTCCCACAGGGTGTGAGTGTAGGGAGACAGGTCGCAGGCGTAAGTGTGAGCCGGGCACCGGTTCTCCGCCGCCAGAGCGCCCACGGCCTCGACCAGCAGGCCGGCGGCGGCCTGATCCTCGTCGGCGGTGGCGATCTCCAGCAGGGTCAGGCGCGTCCCCTTCGGATCCAGCCCGGCCACGGCGTAACCGGTCACTTGGCCCTGATCCTCCAGGTAGAGGACGATGAACTCGACGGGATGCATGTTGTAGATGGCCGAGGAGAAGGCCCAACTCCAGTAGCCGGGCTCCCGCACCGGGTAGCCGCTCCAGGCCCGATAGGCGCTATGGTAGACGGCCAGGAACTCCGCCTCCCGCTGCAACAGCAGGTCGGCGTCGCCCCGTCGCACTCCCGCGGTCTCCGCCGGCTGGGGCTGCTCCAGGACCGTGGGCCGCAGGTAGGTGAGGTCGTGGTGGCCGGTGCGGGCGTAGAAGCGGTAGCCGTCGGAGCGCTCGGCACCGCGGTAGACCATCATCACGTCGCAGAGGTCGGGAAGGAACTGCTTGGCCGCCGTCATCATGCGCGAGCCGATCCCCTGGTCGCGCAGGGACTCCTCGACCATGACCGCGTGCTCGAAGCCGGCGCGGATGACGGCCTGGGGGCCGATGCGGAAGTCCCGCAGGTGGAAAGGCACCACCCCCACCACTTCGTCGCCGCGGGCGGCCACGGACACGGTGACATCGTCGCGGTGCGACCACTCCCGGCCGAAATCCTCGGCGATGGGGGGGAAGTGGGTCTTGTGCAGGGCCATCCACCCGGCGGCGTCCTCCCGGCGATATCGCCGGCACTCTATCGGTTGCATGTAGCTCCGTCTCCAGTTAGAGGTAGCGATGGTATGGGAACCTCACCCCCGGCCCCTCCCCTGAAAAGGGAGGGGAGTTCCGGCTCCCCCTTCCTTCGCAGGGAACGGGGGAATAGCCAGGCTACTGCCTGGCGCCTGGGGGGGTTAGGTTACCCCTCCTCCGCCAGCTCGGCGCAGAACTGCACCCCATCCACCGCCAGGGCGTTGGGCCAGCCCTCGGGCTCGAAGGCCAGGTAGCCGTCGAAGCCGGCCTGCCTCAGGATGCCCACCATCTTGTGATAGTCGGTGATGCCCTGCGAGGGGCGGGTGTACTCGAAGGGGCGAGGCTCCTTGCCCGGTGCAGGCACGAAGTTCTTCACGTGCAAGTGTATCGTCCGATCGGCCAACTCCTCCGCCGCCCGGATGGGGTCCGACCCGGCGAGGATGAAGTTGCCCCCGTCCAGAGTGACCCGCATCTCCGGACCCACCCTCTGCACGCACTCCAGCAACTCCTCCCAGGTGTGGCACATCCGCCCGGCGTTCTCGATGCTGAAGAGCAGACCGGCGCTACTGGCGATCTCCAGGGCTTGCTGCAGGCCGTCCACGTAGCGGGACATGGCCTCGGGGCCGCTGTTGCTGTGCTGGCCCCCAGCACTGAAGAGGTGCCCGATCCCATACTTCACGCAGACCTCCGCCCCCGCCTTGACATTGTCCAAGGAGGCGGAGATGTCCGCTCCCGGCGTGGGAAGGTCGGTGTGGACACAGTAAACGGTCGGCTTCAGGCCGTTGCCCGCCAGGAAGGACATCATCTCGTCCGTCGGGACTCCGACGTGCTCCAAATAGCGGGCGAACACGTCCACCCCCCGGAGGCCTACGTCCTCGAGCTGACGAAGTAGGTCCCGCCAGTCCATGATGGAGCCGTCGTCGGCCCGCGGGTCACCCATGAGCATGTAGCTGGCTTTCAAGAGTCTTCTCCTGTGTGTGGTTGGGGAGCCCTCACCCCCGGCCCCTCTCCCATTGCGATGGGAGAGGGGCGTCCCGGCT
>JBBQIE010000119.1:0-6539 GCA_038324625.1 Anaerolineae bacterium
CATCAGCCCCGGGCTCCGACGCCGGGGCTGATGCTCCGGGATCAGATCCCACCGGCCGCGATCCCAGACCATGCGCCACGGCCACCAGGCGCACGTGGAGGCCGGTATCTTCCGGTCGTCTATGGTCCAGCAGAGGCGGGATCGGATGGCCGGTCCGCGTCGCTTGATCCTCAGGGTTGTGGCGGTCCTGACCACTCGTCCGAGCGCTGGATCGGTACTGCATGCCTCCTCCTTGAGCCATGTGCATGGTCCCGGCCGGTGTCGATCTCGGGGCGGCGTCCCGGTTCCGGGGTCATTCCTTCACTCTCAGTGATGATCGGTCCGCCAGGGCCTTGCTCATGAAGAAGACCTGGCGTGAGGACCTGCCGATGGCGTTCTGGTATCCTCGTTTTTCCTCCTCGTCGTCGCTTCCCTCGATGGCCAGTTGGAGGAGGTGCATCTCGTTTCTCAGGCGTCGCTCCCGCAGCCTCAAACAGGCGGTGACCCCATCCTGCCGGAGGGCCGACTCGTCTACCTCCGGTGAGCGGGCCCAGCGTCGCTCCACGAAGTCGAAGCGCTGCCGGAGGCCGGATCCTAGAGAAGAGCGGAAAGCCAGGCGGTCCTTGGTCTCGGCCCCGGCGAGGGCGTCGAACAAGGAGCGGTTGGCCGGGTCCAGGAAATCTCCGCCGGCTAGAGGCTCCAGTCCGGCGGCGGCCAGGGCGGCATTGGCGGCGGCCAAGGCATCGGCGGAGCGGAGGAGGAAGGTCAAGGCGTACTCCTCCACCCCGAAGGTCCCCTCGACCGGTTCCGGCCCCGGCTCGGGGGCCCGCCGGCTGCCGCGAGGGTCCCGCATGGTGGCCAGTTCCTGCTCCACCACTCGGGGATCCACCTGCACCTGACGGGCCAGCTTCTCCACGTAGTGGGCTCGCTCCACCGGATCGGAGACGGAGGCGATAACCGGCAGTAGGCGTCGGGCCAGGCGGGCCTTGTCCTTGGCGTCGCTTAGGTCGGTCTCGGCCAGAGCCACGTCGAAGTTGTACTCCACCACCGACCGCGCCTCCGCGATCAGTCGTTCCCATTCGGAGGGGTTGCGACGGATGATCTCATCGGGGTCCAGACCGTCGGGGAGGACGGCGACCCGGATCTCGGCCTCCAGGCGGCTCTCGAAGCGCAGGAGCCCGCCCTCGTACACCGGGGCAGCGTCGCCCTGGAGGGCCTCGCGAGCCACGTCCAGCCCTCGAAGGGTGGCGGCGTTCCCGGCGGCGTCGGGATCGAGAGCAAGGACGAAGCGGCCGGCCAGGCGGGTGAGGGACCGCAGGTGGGGCTCGCCAATGGCGGTTCCCATGCTGGCCACGACGTTGCCATAGCCGCATTCGTGGGCGGCGATGGCGTCCATGTAGCCTTCGACGATCACCACGGTGGACTCGGCTCGGATGGCCTGGCGGGCCTTGCTCAGAGCGTAGAGGAGGCGGCTCTTGTCGAAGAGCCGGGTCTCGGGTGAGTTCAGGTACTTGGGGGGGCTGCCGTCCAGGGTGCGGGCGCCGAAGCCCACGATGCGCCCGCGGGCATCGTCTATGGGGAACATGAGTCGGTGGCGGAAGCGGTCGAATACTCGGCCCTCGTCCGACTGGGAGGCGAGGCCGGAGTCAATCAGCTCCTCGCGGGTGTAGCCTATGGCGGTGAGGCGGGTTATCAGGGCCCGCCAGGAATTGGGGGAGTAGCCCAGCCGGAAATCGGCGCTGGCCTCCGAGCTCATCCCTCGGCCGGCGAGGTAAGTTTGGGCCGGCTCGCCTTCCGGGGAGGCCAGCCGTTCCTGGAAGAAGGCGGTGGCCGCTTCCAGCACCTCCAGGAGGCGATCCCGCTGCTCCTCCTCCTGGATCATCTCCGGGGTCTGGGGATCGAGGCTTATGCCCGCTCTACGAGCCAGAATGCCCAGAGCCTCCCCGAAGTCAACCCCCTCGTGCTTCTGCACGAAGCTGAAGACGTCACCACCTTCGCCGCAGGCGCCAAAACAGTGCCAGCCCTGGGTCTCGGGGAACACGACGAACGAAGGGGTCTTCTCCTGGTGGAAGGGACACAACCCCTTGAAGTTGCGACCCGCCTTCCGGAGGGAGACCGACTCCGAGACGAGGTCCACGAGGTCTACCCTCTGTTTTATCTCGTCGGTTACGGACATCTGTACCTCTGAGGCCCCGTCATTGTAGGAACGGATGGTAGAGGTGTCAACGGCGGAAATGAGTGAGAACTCGATTAAATCCGGTGGTCAGGGCCGTCGGTGGACCCCGGTGTCGAGAGAGACGAAGACGGTGGCGCCTGGGCCGGACACGAAGGCGGGAGGCGAACTCGCCTCAGGCGTCGGGCATGACGGCGGCCGGATAGGAGCCGAGAACCTTAACGAAGGCGGCGATGTCGAGTAGGCCCAAGAGCGCCTCCCGACAATTGGGATCGCCGGCGTGTCCCTCGAAGTCCAGGTAGAAGACGTACTCCCAGGGACGGTTGCGCCGCGGGCGCGACTCCAGTTTGGTGAGATTGATGGCTCGGGTGGCGAACTCCCCCAGGCACTGATAGAGGGCGCCGGGCCGGTGGGAGACGGCGAAAATCAGGGAGGTCTTGTTGCGCTGAGCGGGGGCGGGGGTGGAGTTGCCCAGCACGAAGAAGCGGGTGTAGTTGAAGGGGTAGTCCTCGATGCCCACGTCCAGCGCGTCCAAGCGGTAGATCTCGCCCGCCAGCCGGCTGGCAATGACGGCCACTCCCTCCTCGGGCTGGGCGGCCAGGTCCTTGGCGGCGCCGGCGGTGTCGTAGGCCGGTTCCGGATGCCAACCGCGGGCGGCCAGGTAGCGCTCGCATTGGGCCAGGGCCTGAGGGTGAGAGCGCACCGTGCGAATATCCTCGACCCTGGTTCCCGGTAGGGCGAGAAGGCAGTGGCGCACGCGCACGAAGGTCTCGCCCTCGAGGCGGAGGTCGCTCTCGAGCAGGAGGTCGTAGGCGGCAATCACCGACCCGGCCACGGAGTTCTCGATAGGGAGCATCCCTCGGTCCACCTCGCCGCGGACGACGGCGTCGAAGATGTCCGAGAAAGCCCTCTGAGGAAGGGCCTCCACCTCGGGGCCGAAGAACTGGCGGACGGCTTCCTCGGAATAGGCGCCGTGCTCCCCCTGGAAAGCCACTCTGGTCATCTTCCCCCCGGGGCGGCTAGAGTTCCGCCATCAAGTGAGCCACTCGTTCTGCGATTGCCTGAGCCATCCGCTGGGTTCCCACGGCCGTGGGGTCATCGCGGTTTTCCTTGAGGTCGTAGGTGACGCAGTCCCCCTCGGCGATGACCTCGGCCACCGCCCGCTCGACGGCGGCGGCGGCGCTGATCTCGCCCAGATGCCGGAGCATCAACATCCCGCTCAGGATGGTAGCGGTGGGATTGACCTTGTCCTGGCCGGCGTACTTGGGCGCCGAACCGTGAACCGGCTCGAAGACGGCGATCTCCTCGCCGATGTTGGCCCCCGGCGCCACCCCCAGGCCCCCCACCAGCCCGGAGGCGAGGTCGCTGACGATGTCGCCGTAGAGATTGGGCAGGACCAGGACGTCGTACTCCTCGGGACGCTGCACCAACTGCATACACATGTTGTCCACGATGCGGTCGTTGAACTCGATGTCGGGGTAGGAACCGGCCACCTCTCGGGCTACGTCCAGGAAAAGGCCGTCGGTGAGCTTCATGATGTTGGCCTTGTGGACGGCGGTGACCGAACGCCGGCCGTTAGCTCGGGCATACTCGAAGGCGAAGCGCACGATCCGCTCCGAGGCGTGGCGGGTGATGATCTTGATGGACTCCGCCGCTACCCCGGGGATCACGTTGTGCTCAATGCCGGCGTAGAGGTCCTCGGTGTTCTCCCGGACGATGACCAGGTCAATGTCCTGGAAGCGGGAGCGCACGCCGGGATAGGTACGAGCCGGGCGCAAGTTGGCGAACAGATCCAGCGTCTGGCGCAGGGTGACGTTGACGCTGCGGAATCCACCGCCAATCGGGGTGGTGATCGGTCCCTTGAGGGCCACTCCGGTGCGGCGGATAGAGTCCAGGACCGCCGCCGGAAGGGGAGTGCCTTCGGCCTCGAAGACCGGCAGGCCCGCCTGCTGGATCTCCCAGCGGAAGGGAACGCCGCTAGCCTCGAGGACTAGGCGGGCGGCTTGGATCAGTTCCGGCCCGGTGCCGTCACCGGGAATGAGGGTCACTTCGTAGGCTTGACTCAAGGCTTTCCCTCTTATCTTGGGCTGGACTTGGCGCTTACTGGGACAGATGGGTGGCCAGGCCGAGGGCTCCCTCGGCGGCCTCCATGACGGCTTCGGAGATGGTGGGGTGGGCGTGGACGGTCTCGGCGATCTCCTGAACGCCGGCCTCGAGCTGCATGGCCAGGGCTGCCTCGGCGATCAGCTCGGGGGCGCCGGGGCCGACGATGTGGACCCCGAGCACTCGCCCGGTCCGATCCTCGGCGATTATCTTCACCAGGCCCTCGGTCTCACCGTAGATGGCGGCCTTGCCGCTGTTACGCAGAGGGAAGCGACTGACCCGGATGGGGATCCCCTGTTCCTCCGCCTGCATCTGGTTCAGGCCGACGCTGGCCACCTCCGGCTCGCAGTAGGTGGCCCGAGGCATGGCATCGCGTCGCAGCCTCCGGGGCCTAGCCCCGGCCACCAGGTCGGCGACGTACTTGCCCTCGGCGGAGGCCACGTGAGCCAGGGCCAGGGTGGGAATGCAATCCCCGATGGCGTAGATGCCGGGCACGGTGGTGCGCAGGTCCTCGTCCACGGTGATGTAACCGCGGCTGACGGCCACGCCCAGGCGCTCCAGCCCCAGCCCGTCGGTGTTCGGCTTTCGGCCCACCGCCAGGAGCACCTTCTCTGCCGTCACCTCGACGGCTTCTCCTGCGACCGTACAAGTCAGGCGGGCCTCGTGCTCCAGCCGGTCCAGCCGGCTCACGGGGCTGCCCACCAGGAGTCGCACCCCGCGCTTGACCAGGGCCTCGGCGACGATGGCGGACGATTCCTCGTCTTCTAAGGGCAGGATTCGGGGTAGGGCCTCAATCAGGGTGACCGCGCGGCCGAAATCCACCATCATGGAGGCGAACTCGACGCCCACGGCGCCGGCCCCGATGATGGCGATGCTGGTGGGAAGGGTCTCCAGCTGTAGGGCCTCGGTGCTGCCGATGACCCGGTCGCCGTCTATCTCCAGGCCGGGGAACTCCCGTTCGCCGGAACCGGTGGCGATGACGCGGCTGCTGCCGCGGATAACGCGATGCTCCTCGGCCCCGGCGATGTCCACCATGCCGTCTTCCGCCAGGCGACCGGTGCCGTAGTAGATATCCACCTGTCGCTGATAGAGCAGGGCCTCCACCCCGGAAGTGAGCCAGTGGACCACTTCCGACTGTCGCTTCCGCAGACGCGGCAGATCGAGGGAGGCAGTACCCAGGTCTACCCCGAAGCGGGCGGCGGAGGCGGAGGCACGCATGAGCGTCGCTGCTTGCAGGACCACTTTGGTGGGGATGCAGCCACGGTTGAGGCATACGCCTCCCACCTGGTCCTTCTCCACCACGGCGACGCGCAGACCCCTCTGGGCGGCGCGGAGGGCACAGGCATATCCCCCCGGGCCTGCTCCAAGGACGACGAGATCGTAGGGTGCTTCTACCGGCACTGAATGGACCTCCTGAAGACGCGGGGATTATAGCAGCGCCCTGAGGGGGGTGCCAAGGCCGGGCTCAGGGATCCGGAGAGGCCCCGACGAGGGGCTCCATCCTCCACTCGGACAGGCGTTCCTCCGGGATACCGAGGACGGCCAGGTAGTCGCGGTCGTAATCGGGAGGGAGGGCGATGCGGTTGCCGGGGTAGGTCTCGTGCTCCACGATATTCCCGATGTGAACCGCGGTTAGGGGGCCGACGCGGGCGGTGAGGCTCTTGCCGGGATTGTGGTGAAAGGCCACCGCCTCCACCACCAGATCGGAGAGCCCCCACAGGCCGAGCAGGTAGGCCCCCAGCTCGGCATGAGTGGAGCCCATGATCTCCCTCTCAGCCCCCTCCAGGGTAAGGCCGCGGTCGCGGGCCAGCACCAGCACCGCCTCGTATTCGCTGGGTAGCTGGGCCGCCAGGACCAGCTTGCCCACATCGTGAAGGTACCCGGCGATGAAGGCACTGTCGCAGACCTGTCGCTCCGCCCCCTCGGCGCGCACGATATGCTTGGCGAGGGAGGCCACGTTCTGGGAGTGGCTCTGGATGGCGGACAGGGAGACCACCTTGCGGGTGCTCTGACCGAACAGAGTGAAGACGTTCTGGGCCAGGGCCAGGGCGGAGATGGTCTCCAGGCCCAAGAGCATCACCGCTTCATTGGGGCTCATGATCTGGCGGCGGAGGCCGAAGAAGGCCGAGTTCACCAGCTGGAGCATCTTGGCGCTCATCCCTAGGTCTTGAGCGATGATGTCCCCGACAGTCCTTACCGAGGGAGTGGGAGATCGGAGTTCCTCAATCAGGCGGTTGTAGGTGGAGTTCATGGTGGGGAGGGAACTCAGCTCACCGATGAGGCG
>JBBQIE010000120.1:0-6522 GCA_038324625.1 Anaerolineae bacterium
GGGTCGTAGGTGCAGCGCAGCTCCACCACCCTCCCCTGGTCGTCCTTCACCACCCCGGTGCAGGTGACGAAGTAGGCGTAGCGCAGGCGTACCTCCCGTCCGGGCGCCAAGCGGAAGAACTTCTTGGGCGGATCCTCCATGAAGTCCTCTTGCTCGATGTAGAACTCCCGAGAGAAGGGGACCTGCCGGGTGCCGGCGGATTGGTCCTCGGGGTTGTTGACCGCCTCCATATACTCGACCTGGCCCTCGGGGTAGTTATCGATCACCACCTTCAGAGGTCGCAGAACCCCCATCACCCGTCGCGCCCTCCGGTTCAGGTCCTCCCGCACGCAGTGCTCCAGCAAGGACACGTCCACCATGCTGTTGGCGCGGGGCACCCCGGTGCGGTCGGCGAAGTCGCGGATGGACTCCGGGGTGTAGCCCCGGCGCCTCAACCCGGAGATGGTAGGCATCCGAGGATCGTCCCAGGCAGTGACGTCCCCCTCCTGCACCAGCTGGATGAGCATCCGCTTGCTCATGACCGTGTAGCTGAGGCTGGTCCGACCGAACTCCATCTGCTGGGGATGGTAGATGCCCAGCTTCTCGATGAACCAGTCGTAGAGGGGCCGGTGGTCGGCGTACTCCAGGCTGCAGAGGGAGTGGGTTATCCCCTCGATGGAATCCGACTGCCCATGCGCCCAGTCGTACATGGGGTAGATGCACCACTTGTCCCCGGTGCGGTGATGGGTGGAGTGTAGGATGCGATACATCACCGGGTCCCGGAGGTTGATGTTCCCGGAGGCCATGTCTATCTTGGCCCGGAGGGTACGCGAGCCGTCGGGGAACTCCCTCTGGCGCATGCGCTCGAATAGGTCCAGGTTCTCCTCCACCGAGCGGTCGCGGTAGGGGCTCTCTCGGCCGGGCTCGGTGAGGGTGCCCCGGTACTCCCGCACCTCGTCCGGGCTGAGGTCGTCAACGTAGGCATGGCCAGCCCGGATCAGCTGCGCCGCCCAGTCGTAGAGCTGATCGAAGTAGTCGGAGGTGTAGTACAGCCGGTCGTCCCAGTCGAAGCCCAGCCAGTGGACATCCTCGATCTGGGAGTCCACGTACTCCTGCTCTTCCTTGACCGGGTTGGTGTCGTCGAAGCGGAAGTTGCAGAGGCCGCCGAACTCCTGGGCCACCCCGAAGTTGAGGCAGATGGCCTTGGCGTGGCCGATGTGGAGGTAGCCGTTGGGCTCCGGGGGCCAGCGGGTGTGGACCCGGCCGCCAAAACGACCGGACCGGGTGTCCTCGGCGATGGCCTCCCGAATGAAGTCCGAGGGCCGGCCGGGCTCGGCGGCGGCGCCCTCGCCGCGCGTGGTGTCTGTCATGGGGGTGATCTCCTCCCTGGTGGGTACCGGTGATTGTAGCAGATCGAGGCGGGCCTACCTAACCCCCCAGCGGCAGGCGCTACGCTTCTGCCTATTGCCCCCTTCCCTGCGAAGGAAGGGGGAGCGGGGACTCCCCTCTCCTATCGCAATGGGAGAGGGGCCGGGGGTGAGGGCCCCCGCCCGGTTGATGCTTGCGGGCGCTTCCGGTGTTATGTTACCCGGAAGGCGGGAACGGAGCGCCTTCGTGAAGCGTCAATAAGGCAGTGGGCACACGCCGCGGGCGCACAACTTGGGCCGCCGGCGGGCCAAACCAGTCTCTGAGGCAGGTATGGCTCCTTACGAGCAGGAAGACAGCATCAACCGCATCTGGATTATCGTGGTGGGCCTGGTGGCGGTGGCGGCATTCGTTCTGGGGGTGCTGCTGATGCCCCGATTGTTCCGGCCCACCCCTGACCGACCGATCTCGGAGGCCGCCGGGCCCGCCGAGGCGGTTCCCATGGTCACCGCCGAGCCCCACGCCGCCGGGGGATTTACCATCTCCGGCCGGGGCTGGGCCGGGGATGCCGACGTCACTCTCTATCTGGTTCCCGGCCAGGGGCGACCGGACTACTGGTTGGGGCGACTGCTGACCGCCCAAGACGGCTCCTTCCGCCGGGACCTGGCCTGGCTCCCGGAGTACCCCTCCGGGGAGGGGGTGGAACTGGTGGCCCGGTCGGGCTCACTGGAGGCGCGAGTTCCTTTCGAGCTGACCCCGCGATCCCTAGACCCGGTGGTCGGAGGAGGAACGGCGACGGCTACCGCCACCGCCTCCGGCACCGTTGAGCCCACCGCCACCCCGACGCCCACGGCTACCGCTACCGTCACGCCCAGCCCCACGGCGACCAGTACCGCCGTGCCTACCCCCACCGCCACCAGTACCCCGGCGCCGCCTCCCACCCCAGCGGTGATCCTGGGCTGGAGGGGAGAGTACTTCGCCAACCCCTCGCTCGCCGGGGAACCGGCCCTGGTGCGGGATGATCCCGCCGTCACCTTCGACTGGGGCAACGGCTCCCCGGCCCAGTGGCTCCCCGCCGATGGCTTCGGGGTGCGCTGGACCCGCGACCTGAACCTCGACGCCGGCAGCTACCGCTTCCTGGTGGCCGCCGACGACGGCATTCGCCTGTGGATTGACGATTCACTGGTGCTGGACCGGTGGTACCCGGGAAGCGAGACCAACACGGTCGAGATCACCCTCGGCGGTGGGCTGCACCGGGTGCGGCTGGAGTACTTCGAGGAAACCGGCGACGCCCGTGTGCGTTTCGAGTGGGGGAGCATCATGATCGCCCCCACCACTCAGCCGACGGGCACGCCCGTGCCCCCGGCCACCGTGGCTCCCATTCCCACTCCGGCGCCGATCCCCCCCACCCCGGCGACGATCACCGCCTGGAGGGGAGAGTACTTCGCCAACCCGGGCCTGGAGGGCGCCCCCTTCCTGGTGCGGGACGACGCCGCCATCGGTTTCGACTGGGGGAACGGAGCACCGGCGGCGGGGATGCCGGCGGACTACTTCAGCGTCCGTTGGACTCGCGACCTGACCCTAGAGGCGGCCACCTGGCGCTTCACCGCCCGCTTCGACGACGGCCTGCGCCTCTGGGTGGACGATCAGTTGTTGATAGACACCTGGCAGATGGGGAGCGAGACGGTGGTGGCCACCGTCCCCCTGGAGGCCGGGGTACACCGGGTGCGGGTGGAGTACCTGGAGGCGGTGGGGGAGGCGCACGCCTTCGTCGAGTGGGGCACGGTTATCTCCTAGCCGGTGGGGAAGGCCCCGACCTCGGTCGAGGGCCTTTTCGCGAGCGGTGACCTGGTTATTTCAACAACCTTCAGTTCAGTACCGCAGATCACCGATGGTCTCGTACAGGACCAGCAGGTTCTCCAGGGGCACGTCCTGCTGCACCACGTTGTTAGGGGCCAGGATCAGCCCCCCGCCTTGACCGCAGGTCTCGAAGCGCTCCCTCGCCTCTCGGCGGGCATCCTCCGGGGTTCCGAAGGGCAGCGTCTGTTGCGAGGATATGGTGGCGTGGAGGGTGAGCTGGTCGCCGTACTCCCGCTTCACCCAGGCCGGGTCCATGCACTCCGGCTGCACCGGGTCCAGGATGTTGAAGCCGATCTCGGCGATGTCGCCCACGATGGCGGACACGTCCCCGTCGCTGTGGAAGAAGAACCGCACTTCCGGGGACTCCCTCCGCACCGCCTCGATCACCCCCGCCAGCCGGGGCTTGAAGAAGCGCCGCCACATGGCCGGCGACATCATCATCCCCTGCTGGCTGGCCACGTCCCCGGCGAAGGAAACGATGTCCACCCCTCGTCGGGCCAACTGGCGCGATTCCTCCAGCCGGAACTGGAACACCCGGTCCAGGAGTCCCTCGACGAAGCCCGGGTTCTCATGGAGGTCCATCAGGAGCCGCTGGAAGCCCCGCAGCTCCCAGGCGCTCTTGAAGAAATTGGTCTGCTCCACCAGGATCGGGTAGCGGGCGCTCCAGAGCGACACGGTCTCGGCGACGTTCTCGTACCTCTCCTCCGCCGCTGGGTCGGGGAAGCGGTAGGCGGCCGGAGATTCCGCCTCCGCCAGGGGATGGCGCACGTAGGAGAAGTAGCTGCCCCCCTCGGGCAGGTACTTCCAAGCTCCCCCCTCATCCTCGTACACCCGGTCGCCCCGGGGGATGGCCCACTGCTGGGAGCCGCTCCCCAGGCCGGAGATGGTGAAGCTCGTGGGCCGGGACCGAGCCCGGAACTCCAGGCTCGGTTCGATCCCGGCGCGTACGATGTCCAGGCCCAGCCCCTGCCGAATGGTCTCCTCGTCCGCGGTGTGGAAGTGCTCCCGGAGCTTGTCCCACACCTCCGGGCGGAAGAAGCCATCCGCCGGGACGCGGTCCGGCTCCCGGTGGGCGATGGCCTCGAACACTCTCTCTCGCGGGCTCATGGGTGCCTGGCTCAAGGGTCCTACTCCCTTATCGGTATTGGCTGAGGAACTCGAGGGTCTGCCTGCCGGTGTCGCGGATGGCGGCACTGTCGGCGGCGCAGGTCACGTACAGGAAGCCCTTCTCCAGCCAGCGCTCCCCGGCCGTCCCCCCGGCGATGCCTGGGATCTTGCCCGTCTTGTGGCAGGCGTCCAGCACCCGCATGACGGCGTCCTCGTGCTTCTGCCGTCCGGAAGGGGTGCTGACGTCCACGGCCATGCTGTTGGCCAGGTCGGCGGGGCCGATCCAGCAGCCATCCACGCCCTCGACCCCCAGGATCTTCTCCGCCTGCTCCACCGCCCCGATGGACTCGATCTGCACCGCCAGGAAGAGCTCCTCGTCAATCCAGGACTCATACTTGGCCACCTGGTGCAGCCCGGTGCCGAAGCCCCCCTGGGAGCGGCCCCCATGAGGAGGGAAGCGGGCGGCGTAGGCAGCAGCCTGGGCCTGCTCGACGGAGTTTACCATGGGCACGACGATGCCCATCGCCCCCCGGTCCAGCAGGCTGCCGATGGCGAAGAAGTTGTTGTTCTGCACCCGGGCCATGGGGATGGACGGGCCCAGGCTGATGCTCCGGAAGGCGTCGTTGATGGTATCCAGGGACCAGTTCCCGTGCTGGCCGTCCACCAGGATGAAGTCCCAACCTTGGAGGGAGTAGATCTCCCCAGCCAAGGGGGCGCCCAGGCCGATGGCGGCGCCCAGGGCTGGCTTGCCCGCGAGCATCTTCCGTTTGGCGGTGTTGACCTTCATTTCGTGTCTCCTCTGTAGTGATCGAGTGTCGTCTTGCTGTGGCTCCCCCTTCCTTCGCAGGGAAGGGGGTCAGGGGGTTAGGTTCCGGCTCCCCCGTCCTTCGCAGATAAAGGGGCAATAGGCAGGCGCTGCGCTCCTGCCGCCGGGGGGTTAGGTAAGCCCCAACTCCCTCCGCCTGGCATCATCCCCCAAGAAAGCGTTCTGCTCAACCAGGGCGCGCTGGACCTGCCGCACCTCCACGTCATGTGGGGAGATCCCCTCCCGGGCGGCGATGGCGGCCGCCACCCCGGCAGCGTGCCCCACCGGCATGCAGCGGCTCATCCCCCGGACGGCAGCTCGCGGCTTCGTGGACACGGTCTTGCCACTGCCCACGATCAGGCCCCGGACGTTCTTGGGCAGCAGGCACCCGTAGGGGATATCGTACCAGTCGGAGAGCAGGATCATGCCCCCGCCATCCTCGGCCCGCCCCTGGCAGATGGTCACTCCGATGGCATCATCGAAGCGCAGCGCCCGGGTTTGATCGGTGGCGTCCAGGGTGGTCACCCCCTCAATCCAGCGGGAGGCCCGGACCCCCACGTACTCGGCCATGGCCACGATCACGGCGTTCTCGAAGCCGGGTACGTGCCGGTTGAGGAAGTCGGCGGCGTAGAAGGCCATCTCCCGGGCCTCGTTCTCCTGGTGCGAGGCCTCCCAGGCGTCCAGCCCGGTGACGAAGAAGTTGGAGTTGATAGCCACCACCCCATTTCGTCCTTGGGCGTACATGCCGAAGGCATCCAGGCTGTAGGCCCGGCCCCTCTCGGAGTCATAGGCACCGGAGCGGACGTGCTTCTGGACCAGTTCCGTGGCCTTGCCCCCACCGTGGGGGAAGAAGAGCACCCCGCGCTCCCGCCAGTTGCGCACGAACCAGTCCGTGGGAATGGCTCGGTCTCTGCGGCTGGGGTAGTCGTCCGGATGGTCGGCGTAGTAGTCCACGAAGGCATCCACGTCCACACCGGCCATGCGGAAGAGGAGGCTGCCGTTGCTCTTGTCCACCGAGGTCGGTGCCCCGGCCATGTGGGCCACCACCGCGCCCTCGGTGGCATCCACCACCACCTTGGCGGCAATGGCTTGACGGCCGGAGATGTTGTCCACGATCAGGCCGGTCAGGCGGCCGCCCTCCACGCCCACGCCCGAGATCTGAGTCAACAGGAGCGAGTCCACCGCCGCATCCTTCAGGGCCCGGATGAGGACCACCTTGAGCTTCTCCGGGTCCAGGGTGATGCCCGGCAGGTCCGGGGTCATCCATTCCTCGGAGGCGCCTCCCATCTCCACCAGCCGCTCCACGAACTCCAGGGCCGGCCCGCCGAGGATGCGGCAGCCGTCGGCGGTGAAGTAGCGGTTGCTGATGCTGGCCATGAGGCCGGCGGTGGCCACCCCACCGAAAC
>JBBQIE010000121.1:0-6506 GCA_038324625.1 Anaerolineae bacterium
TCGCTGATGCCGCCCTGAATGACGTTGTCGCCCAGGAACATGACGAAGCGGTCGTCCCCGATGAAGGGCCGGGCGATCTTGACGGCGTGGGCCAGACCCAAGGGCTGATCCTGCTGGATGTAGGTGATGGTCGCGTTCCAGCGGGACCCGTCGCCCACGGCAGCGCGGATCTCCGGGGCGGTATCCCCCACGACGATGCCGACGTCGGAGATGCCGGCCTCCACCACCGCGTCAATCACTCGGAAAAGCACGGGGCGATTCCCCACCGGCACCAGTTGCTTGGCGCTGGTATAGGTTATGGGTCGCAGTCGAGTGCCTCGACCGCCGCTGAGAATCAGAGCCTTCAACTCCCCACCTCCCATACTGCTGACACGATCATCGGCATCCCCTGGTGTCGGGACCGCCCCGACTATTCCGCCGCCGACACTCCCGCCGCCCCGTCCAGGACCGCCCCCAGGATGATGGCCCCGGAGCCCTCCAGCCTGGCCTTGGCCTCACGCATGGCCGAGCGGGTGGTGCGGTAGGCGGTGCTGAGGAGGATGACGCCCTGGAACCGGGGGGCGAGCAGGCTGGCGTCGGAAGAGGGCATGGCCGGAGGCGCCACCGCGATCACCGTGCTTGACTGGGCCCGAAGGTCGCCGAGCAGGGCGTCCATGGCCTTGGCCCCCATCAGTTGAGAGGGCACCGGGTGGATCCCGCCAGCGGCGAGGATGGAGAGCGTGGGGGGCGACCCCGGTTGTAGGCAGGCGCGCCAATCCCGGCCCTCGGTCAGGCATTGCAGTATCCCGGGCCCTTCGGCGATGCCGAAGAGGGAATGCAGGCGAGGCTGATGCAGATCCAGGTCAACCATTAGAGTGTCCTCGCCCCCCTCAGCGAAGGCCACCGCCAGGTTGGCGGCCACCAGATGCCGGCGCTCCAAGGTCGTGGGTGAGGTGATCAGAAGGGCCGGCCTCCCCTGGCCGTTTCGGTCGCCACTCTCCAGGCGGGCCCGAAGCACCCGGAAGGCCTCAGCGCGGGGAGACGAGGGGTCGCTCAACATAACCAGGTCGGAGGACTGGGGTCGGTCCATGCTATGACAACCTCTCAGAAGAGCAGGTAGACGATGCTGGTGAGCACGATTCCCAGCACCAGCCCGCCCAGGAGGGGCACCGTCCAGGCCCGGCTGGAATAGGGGAAGGAGAGAGCCGGAGCAGGCCCCGCGGGGCTCGGCTCCACCACTGAGAGCAAGGGCAGGCGTAGGTCCCGCTCCAGGTCCCGAGGGCCGCGCACGTAGCGGGAGTCCAGCCACTCCAGGAGCCCCACGATGGCCAGGCCCATGACCCCGCCGATGATGCCCCCGGCTAGGGTGTTGATCTTCTTTTGAGGGCGGACCTTATACCCGGGGGTGGCAGGGCCGGAGGTGAAGACGTTCACCCGGTCCCGCTGGTCCAGGGTGTCGTTGTACTGGCCAATGTGCCAGACGAAGGTGTTGGCCATCTGCTGGGCGATCATGTTGGCGATGCCGGGATCGCGGTCCTCGGCTTCGACCACCAGTTGGAGGTCCGACTCGACGGCCTGGACGTTGATCTTGCCCAGGAGGCCGTCTGGGGTGAGGTCCAACGGCTCCGGCATGTCCCGCAGGGCATCGGTGGCCGTGTCCACCGAGCGGATCTGGCCGGCGTAGTTGCGCAGCAGTCCCTTGAGCGTCTGGGAAAGGCCCAGGTCGGGCCGAGCCCCGATGACGTTGAGTCGGATGGTGGACTGGTACACGGGCTGCTGGACGGTGCTGAAGATGTAGGCGCTGGCCGCTCCCAGAAGGGCGGTGAGGATGATGATCCAGCCGCGCTGCCGGGCTATGCGCAGGTACTCGCTAAGAGGCAACCACAACTCCCGGAGAAGCAGTACGGTCGGGAACGCGCGAATGCTAGCATAGGGGCAGGGGCCCGGCAACCTACCAGAGCGTGAAACCCCCGTCCACCACCAGCAATTGGCCGGTCATGAAATCGGAGGCGGCGGAGGACAGATAGACTACGGCGCCGGCCAGGTCCCGCGGCTCACCAATGCGGCCCACCGGGGTGGTGTCGGTCCACTCGGTGGCACGGGCCGGATCGGCGAGGAATCCCAGGTTGAGGGGGGTGCGCATGTACCCGGGGGCGATGGCGTTTACGTTGACCCCGTGGGGAGCCCACTCGGCGGCCAGGGCCTTGGTGAGCATGACCACGCCGGCTTTGGAGGCGTAGTAGGGTGCTTGAGGGACGTCTCGATTGACGATCAGGGCCGACATGGAGGCGACGTTCACGATCTTGCCCCGACCGCGGGCGATCATCTCCCGGCCGAAGGCCTGGGAACAGAGGAAGACACCGGTGAGGTTGACGTCAATGACCGCCTGCCATTCGGCGAGCTCCATCTCGGCGGAAGGAGCTCTGCGGCTGATGCCGGCGTTGTTGACCAGGATGTCCACCGGCCCCAGGCGCTCCTGGGCCTGGCAGGCGGCGACCTGTACTTCGTCCTCTTTGGCGACGTCGGCCCGCAGGACCAGGGCTCGGCGGCCCAGGGCGCGGATGCGGTCCGCCACCGCGGCGGCGGTATCCTCGTGGAGGTCTATCAGAGCGACATCGGCCCCGGCCTCGGCCAAGGCTAGGACCATGGCCTCACCAAGCCCCTGCCCGGCGCCGGTGACGCAGGCGACTTGGCCATCCAGGTGAAAGAGATCCAGTACACCGCCCATGGGTACCTCCCAGGATCGGGGCTGAGCGACAACGACCTATAGGACCAGCAAGGTAAGGGCCAGGACCAAGAGGGTAACCAGGACCACCCGGCGGAAGGCGTCGCGGGAGAGCCGCCCGAAGGCTCGGATGCCCAGGAAGACCCCCAGGAGCAAAGCGGGCGAGGCCACCGCAAAGCGGAGCAGGATGTCACCGGTGATCAGGCCGGCCCCGGCCATGATGATCACGCGATAGAGGTTGGAGGTGGCGAAGAAGGAACAGAGCATGGCTTTGTAGCGTGCTCCTTCCCACTCCTGCATGGAGGCATAGGCGATCACCGGCGGGCCGCCGATGCCGAAGGCTCCGCCGAGAATACCGCTGGTGAACCCGGCGCCCAAGGCCCAAGGCCAGGGAATGGCCCGGCGCATCCGCAAACTGGGGATCACCATCTGGGCGCAGGCGATGAGGATGGCGATGCCCACCAGCCGCTGAATGAGGTTTTCATCCAGCATCACCAGGGCATAGACGCCGAAGGGCACCCCGGCGAACATGCCCACCACCGGGAAGAGGAAGTCCCTCCCGCGGAAGGAGCGGCGCACGCTGTAGAGCACGCAACTGGTGGTGACCAGGCTGAGGAGGCCGATGAGCACCGAGGAGCTTTTGGCCCCGGTGAACAAGGGCAGCAGGGCCATGGCCACCATCCCGAAGCCGAACCCGGTCACCCCCTGCACGAAGGCGGCGACCAGGACGCTGGCCAGGGTGGCGAGGATGATGCCGGCCGAGAGGCTCACGGCCGCCTCGGGGTGAGGAAGTGGCCCCATCCCGGCTGGGCCAGGACCTCGCCGGCCACGACTGCGTCCCGCCCTCGAAGCAGCACCCTCTCGATGCGGCCTTGCACCCTCCAGTCGGCGAAGGGGGTCCAAGCGCACTTAGTGTAGAGGCGCTCGCCGAGGACGGTCTCTCCCTTGGGGTCCACCAGGGTGATGTCGGCGTGGTATCCGGGAGCGATGCGACCCTTGTGGGGCAGGCCGAAGATGGCCGCCGGCCTCGCTGAAGTGAGGGACGCCAGCCGTCCGAGGGAAAGCTCGCCCCGGCTGACCGCGTCCAACAGGAGAGGCAAGGTGGTCTCCAGGCCCGGCACCCCGGCCGGTGGACGGTCACCCGCCTTCTCCTCCAAGGTGTGAGGGGCGTGGTCGCTGGCGATGATGTCAATTTGGTCGAGACCTCGCCACAGGGCCTTTCGGTCCTCTTCCGACCGAAGGGGTGGGTTCATGATGCCCCTGGAGCCGAGAACTCCCTCGTCTTCCTGGGTGAGAAACAGATGATGGGGGCTCACCTCGATGGTGACGGCCACCCCTTGCTGCTTGGCCAGGGCGGCTGCCTCCAGTTCCACGGCGGTGGAGAGGTGGCAGAGGTGGAGCCGCCGGCGGGCGCGACGGGCCAGGGCGATGGCGGTGGTCACCGCCAGCTCGGCGCAGATGGGGGGGCGGCGCTCACCGTCGGTGAACAGACGCACCGCCCGCTCGTCCTCGGCATGTACCGCCAAGGGCAGGTCGGCGGGATAGGTGGCGAAGTGCTCCCACTGTTCCTCCAGGTCGGCCACCAGGAGGTCCCCGGTGGAGGAGCCCATGTAGAGCTTCAGTCCCACCGCCTCGGTCAGACCCGCCGCTTCGGCAGCGTTGTCGGCGGTGGCTCCCAGGTAGAGGCCGAAGTCGCAGCAGGCTTCGGCCCGAGCCAGCTCCAGCTTGGCCTGGAAGGAGGCGCGGGACACGGTGGGCACGGGGGAGTTGGGCATGTCCAGGACGGTGGTGAAGCCGCCGGCCAGGGCCGCCCGGGTGCCGGTGGTGAAACCTTCTTTGTGCTCGGCTCCCGGCTCCCTCAGGTGTACGTGGGCGTCAATCCCGCCCGGGAGGGCGATCAGCCCTCGGGCCGGGATCAGCTCCGCGCCCTGGGCCGGTAAGTCCTGGCCCACCGCGACCACCCACTCCCCCTGGATGAGGATGTCGCCCTCCTCGACCCCGGCGGGGGAGACGACGCGGGCGCCCTGGATCAGCCGGAGGTCGGCGTTCACAGGGGCACTCGGCGACCGGTGGCGTTGCGGGTGAAGCGGGCGAAGTCCCGGCTATCCCGCAGCTCCTCGATGTCGAAGACGGGACCATCTTTGCAGACCAGCTTGTCGTCCAGGGCGCACTGGCCGCAGATGCCGAAGCCGCACTTCATGTACCGCTCCAGGCTGATCTGGGCGGGCACCTCGGCGGCCCAGCAGAGCTGAGCCACGGCGTAGAGCATGGCCTCCGGGCCGCAGGCGTAGACCTGGTCGTGCTCGTGGAGGTGGGGGGCAATGGCCTCGGTGACGTAACCCCGGTAGCCGATGTCCCCGCGGTCGGTGGCCAGTACCTCGGTGCAGCCCAGCTCCCGGAAGCGGTCTACCAGGATCAGGTCCTCGCCGGTGCGGGCGCCCACGGCCAAGCGGGTGGGCAGGCCCCGCTCGCAGGCCACTCGAGCCAGGAAGTACAAGGGGGCGACGCCGTAGCCTCCGGCGATGAGCAGGAGGTTGTCGCCCCGCACCTGGAAGGGCCGGCCGAAAGGCCCCCGCCAGCCTAGGGGATCACCGACGTGGCGCTGGTGCAGGGCGGTGGAGAAGGGCCCCACCCGGGCCACCGTTAGGGTGAGGGGGTCGGGATGCATGATACTGAGGGGCTTCTCGCCGATGCCCGGAAGCCAGGCCATGAGGAACTGGCCGGGCTCGGCCTCGACGGAATCGTCCAGCGTGAAGGTGCGGACGGTACGGCTCTCCTCGGTGATGCTGACGATGTGGGACATGCGGGGGATCACGGCTGACCTATCCTCCCTCGAGATGCGGCTTTCTCCGGGAGGGCACGGCCTCGCAGCTGCTCCAGGCGGTCCAGCCCCAGCCGGACCATGATGTCCCGCAGTTCCCGGCACATGGAGTCGAACACCTCGATGCCGTGACGGTAGACGGCGGTGCCCACCCCCACGGCGGCAGCCCCGACCGTTATCATCTCGGCCACGTCGCGCCCGTCGCTGATACCCCCGATGCCGATCACCGGCACAGAGACGGCGTTGCAGATGTCGTAGACACAACGCACGGCCAGGGGCCGGATGGCCGGCCCGCTCATCCCCCCCACTCGATTGGACAGCACCGGCGTCGCCGTCTCCACATCCACCAGCATCCCGGGGCCGACGGTGTTGACGGCACTTATGGCGTCGGCGCCGGCGGCCACCACCGCCTTGGCCACGTCGGCGATGGAAGGGACGTTGGGGGACAGCTTGACGATGACGGGGATGGTGGTGGCGCTCTTGACCCGGCGGGTCACCTGGGCGGCCACGTAGGGAGTGGAGGAGAAGATCTGGCCGAATTCCTCCTCGACGTTGGGGCAGGAGATGTTGGCCTCGATCAGGTCCGGCTCGGCCTCGGAAATGTAGCGGGCGGTGGTGCCGAAGTCGTAGATGGAATTGGCGAAGATGCTGGCGATCACCGGGACCCCCAGGGGTCGCAGCACCTCGCGGGCCCGCCGGATCTCCTCGACCATGGCCTCCACGCCCGGATTTGAGAGCCCCACGGCGTTGATGACCCCGGCGCCGTAGTCTACCACCACCGGGTTGGGATGGCCCACTCGCGGCTTCAGGCTACAGGACTTGGTGATGACGGCCCCGGCCCCGGACCGGGCCACCCGCCCCAGCACCTCGCCGCTCAGCCCCAGGATGCCGGAGGCGAGGATGGTGGGGTTCGGGAGGCGAACCCCACACACCTCCGTGGAGAGATCAATCCTCTCCGCTTCGTTCACCGGCTCTCCGCCA
>JBBQIE010000122.1:0-6504 GCA_038324625.1 Anaerolineae bacterium
GACCCCCTTCCCGGCGCGGGAAGGGGGAGCTAGAACTCCCCTCTCCCATCGCGATGGGGAATAGCCAGGTAAGCGGAGCGCCTGGCGCAGGGGCCGGGGGTGAGGGCTGCAACCATTGACGACATGCCGGCAGCAGAACGAGGGGGTGACCAGTGATCTGGGACCGAGAACACGAGACGATGGCCCGGCCGGCCCTGCGCGAGTTGCAGGGCGAGCGCCTCCGGGCCCTGGTAGAGCGAGTCTACGACCGGGTACCCTTCTATCGCCGCGCCTTGGCGGGCAAGGGTGTGCAACCCGGCGACATCCGCTCCCTGGACGACCTCCCGTTGCTGCCCTTCACCGTGAAGAGCGACTTCCGAGACAACTACCCCCTGGGCCTGGCCGCCGTGCCCATGGACCAGATAGTGCGCCTGCACGCCTCCAGCGGCACCACCGGCAAGCCCACCGTGGTGGCCTACAGCGCCGCCGACATTGACCTCTGGTCCGAGGTGATGGCCCGCACCCTAACCACCGCCGGGGTCACCCGGCACGACATCGTCCAGAACGCCTACGGCTACGGCCTCTTCACCGGTGGTCTCGGCGTCCACTACGGGGCGGAGCGCATCGGCGCCACCGTCATCCCCGTCTCCGGCGGGCAGACCAAGCGGCAGATCATGCTTCTCCAGGACTTGGGCAGCACCGTCATCTGTTGCACCCCCTCCTATGCCCTCTACGTGGCCGAGACAGCCGAGGAGATGGGGGTGGACCTGCGCCAGAGCAGCCTGAGGACCGGCATCTTCGGGGCCGAGCCCTGGTCCGAACGCATGCGCCAGGAGATCGAGGCCAACACCGGGATGCAGGCCCTGGATATCTTCGGCCTGAGCGAGATCATCGGCCCCGGCGTGTCCATGGAGTGCGAGCACCAGTGCGGGCTGCACATCTTCGAGGACCACTTCCTGCCCGAGATCGTGGACCCACGCACCGGCGATCCCCTGCCTTACGGCCAGAAGGGTGAGCTGGTCTTCACCACCCTCACTAAAGAAGCCATGCCGGTGATCCGCTACCGCACCGGGGACATCAGCTCCCTGAACCCGGAGACCTGCGCCTGCGGCCGGACCATGGTGCGCATGGAGAAGATCAGCGGCCGTACCGACGACATGATCATCGTCCGGGGCATCAACGTCTTCCCCTCCCAGATCGAGACAGTGCTCCTCCAAGTCGAGGGCGTCCAACCCCACTACCAGATCATCGTGGACCGCCAACGCACCCTGGACGACCTCGAGGTGTGGGTGGAGATCTCCGAGGAGATATTCGCCGACGAGATCCGGGGGCTGGAATCGCTCGAGGACAGGCTCCGCTACGAGCTACACGAGGCCTTGGGCATCAATGCCAGGGTGAAACTGGTGGAACCTCGTTCAATTCAGCGCAGCGAGGGCAAGGCCAAGCGGGTCATTGACCGCCGCGAAGTGTATCAGGATTAGCGAGACCGCGTCGGCGGCCGGGATGCGGCTTCCGCGACCCAGAAGGAGGATACCATGAAGGCTACTCAAATCTCGGTCTTCCTCGAGAACCGGCCCGGCCGGCTGGAGCAGTTGCTGCGGGTCTTCGCCCGGGCGGGCGTCAACTTGCAGGCCCTATCGGTCGCCGACACCTCCGACTTCGGCATCGTCCGCGTCATCGTGGGCGACGTCCCGGGAGCGATCAAGGCCATACAGGAAGCCGGGCTCACCGCCGCCACCACCGATGTGCTGCGGGCGGAGATACCGGACGAACCCGGGGGCCTGGCAGACGCCGTCATCGCCCCCCTGTCCCAGGCAGGCGTCAACGTGGAGTACATCTACGCCTATAGCGAGCGCGCCGGAGACAAGGCCGTCGTCGTCCTCAAGGTGGACGACCTGGAGAGGGCGGAGAGGGCCTTGGGATGACGGTCAGGGGACTGGATACCCCCTCGGCCAATTGTGCCCTTCTGGTCTGAGGGATTGCTACCAGTTCGCCGTCCGGGCTCCTCATCGAGGAGCACTGAAGCAGGCGATAGCGACTCTGGCGCCTCCTCAGGAGGAGGATCAAGCTTGAGAGCCGATGAGCTGACCGAGCTGCACTACATCACCCACATGGCGAACCTCACGTCCATCCTTGTGAAGGGCATCTTGTCGCACAAGGATGCTGCTCGACAGCCTCATCAGTCGGTGGCCATGCCGGAGATACAGGAACGGCGTGAGGACAAGGCAGTTCCAGGCGGGCTGCCTCTCCACGACTACGTCAACCTCTATATGACCGCCCGCAATCCGATGATGTACGTGCGGCGCCAGGGACACCTGGATCTCTGCGTCTTGCGTATTAGCACAAACGTTCTATACTGGGATGGAGTCGTTATTGCAAGCAGCAATGCCAGTAGCCAATACACTCGTTTCGCCGCTTCGCCGGAGGGTCTGGCGCTGGTGGATAGCGAACTCGTGTTCGCCGAGTACTGGACTGATCCCGATCCGGTTGTCTACTATCGCAAGAAGGCGGCCAAGTGCGCCGAGGTGCTCGTACCCCGGCGAGTAGCACCGGAATATATTGTGGGAGCGTATGTCTCTTGCGACGCAGCACGTCGTGCCATCGCCGGCAAAGCGCCGGACTTGCCGACGGCGGTAGATGCTCACTTGTTCTTCCGGCAGGGAGGTTAGCCATGGTCAAGGTGCTGATCGGCGACTTGTTTGATTCCCAGGCACAGACTCTCGTGAACACGGTCAATACCGTGGGTGTCATGGGCAAAGGAATAGCCCTCGAGTTCAAGAAGCGATTCCCTGCCATGTACGAGGACTATGTGCGCCGATGCGAGCAGCAGGAGGTGAGCCTGGGGAGACCCTATCTCTACCGCCAACTCATGCCGCCCTGGATCTTGAACTTCCCCACCAAGGGCCACTGGCGTTCCATCGCCCGGCTCGACGATATCGTGGTTGGCCTCCATTATCTCCTGGAAAACTATGGCGGCTGGGGCATCCAGTCTCTGGCGATGCCGCCACTGGGCTGCGGGGAGGGTCAATTGGAGTGGCGGATCGTGGGGCCTACGCTCTACCGCCACCTGGCACAGATGACCATCCCCGTTGACCTCTATGCGCCCTACGGCACGCCCCACTTGGAGTTGCAGCCTGGGTTCCTTGAGAACGTCTGTGATACACTCCAAGAGATGCCCGAAGCTCGATATGTGTCTGCAGCCGCGGTAGCACTGGTGGACATCCTGAAACGCATCGAGGAGCAACCCTATCATTACCCGGTGGGGCGCACCATATTCCAGAAGATCGCCTACGTGGCCACACGCGAGGGTCTACCGACTGGACTGAACTATGAGCGCGGCAGCTTCGGGCCGTACGCGCCCGAACTGAAGCGGCTCACCACTCGGCTAGTAAACAACGGCCTGATCCGCGAGGAGCCCCTGGGCCGCATGTTCGCCGTCCGAGTGGGTCCCACATTCGCCGATGCACGTCGTGCGTACGCCCCTGATCTGGCAAAGTGGGAGGACTTGATCGAGCGAGTCACAGACCTCTTCCTGCGGGTGGACACGAACGAGGCCGAGATCGCGGCAACAGTTCTGTTCGCTGCCTCTGCTCTGGCGAACAACGAGAGGCACCCAACCGAGAAGGACGTGCTGGCCGAGGTCATGCGCTGGAAGCAGAAGCGCCGTCCCCCCCTGGATGAGTCAGATGTTGCGCTGACGGTGCGGAATCTCGCAGCACTGGGATGGATGGACGTAGGTGCCAGCCTCGATCTTCCGGTGCTTGAGGCTTCGATGGAAGGCCAACCTATTGGAACCGACCACCGCTAAGAGCCCGCTTGTCTCGCGATCACATCGGTTCTTGCGCGATAAAGCCAAGCACGTTCGATGCCATATGTGAACCACAAGAGGGAGAGACAGATTGCGGAGTGCCATTACCTCCACGGGCAAGCAAGCGCCGAGAGGTCGGCCGTGAAGCGCCTACTCCTCGGGAACGAGGCCCTGGCTCTGGGAGCCTTCGCCGCCGACGTCACCGTGGCCACCGGCTACCCGGGCACCCCCAGCACCGAGATCATGGAGTACTTCGCCCGCTACCCCGGGGTCTACGCCGAGTGGTCCCCCAACGAGAAGGTGGCCCTCGAGGTGGGGATCGGCGCTTCCCTGGCCGGGGCCCGCACGATGGTTACCATGAAGCACGTGGGCCTAAACGTGGCCGCCGACCCTTTCTTCGCCGTGGCCTACACCGGGGTCAATGGGGGACTGGTCATCGTCTGCGCCGACGACCCCAGTATGCACTCCTCCCAGGGCGAGCAGGACAACCGCAACTACGCTCGCTTCGCCAAGGTTCCCCTGCTGGAGCCCTCCGACAGCCAGGAGTGCTTCGACATGGTGGGCATTGGGCTGGAGATCAGCGAGACCTACGACACCCCGGTCCTCCTCCGCACCACCGGTCGCATCTCCCACGCCCAGTCCCTGGTGGAATTGGATGCCGACCTGCTCCAGCGTCAGCCCCGCTCGCCGAAAGAGCGATCCTTCGTCCGGCAGCCGGAGAAGTACGTCATGCTCCCGGGCAACGCCCGCAAACGGCGCCTGGTCATGGAGGAGCGCCTGGCTCGGCTCCGGGAGTACGCCGAGAGCACTCCCCTCAACCAGGCTCTCCTGCAAGACGGCAAGCTGGGCATCGTCACCGATAGCATCGCCTACCAGTACGTCCGCGAGGTCTTCCCCGAGGCCTCGGTCCTGAAGCTGGGTATGCCCTACCCCTTCCCCCGGGACCTGGTGGTCCGGTTCGCCGCCCAGGTGGAGACGCTCCTGGTGGTCGAGGAGCTCGATCCCTACTTGGAGGAGCAGATTCGGGCCCTCCCCGACCTGCCCCCGGTGCGCATTCACGGTAAGGACGTCATTCCCTCCGTGGGCGAGTTAAGCGTCGAGGTCGTTGTCGCTGGAGCCGTGGAGGCCGGGCTGCTGCCTCAGACAGCGACGCCCGAACCACGGCTCTTGGTGCCCATGCCGGCACCGGAGCTGTCCCTGCCGCCCCGGCCCCCGGTCCTGTGCGCTGGGTGCCCGCATCGAGCCACCTTCCACACCCTGGGTCGTCTCACCGTGAGCGAACCGGACCCGGGGGCAGAGGGTACCCGCGCCCGAGAGCGGATCATCGTCGCCGGTGACATCGGCTGCTATACCCTGGGGGCCCTGCCACCCCTGGGGGCCATGGACACCTGCTCCTGCATGGGGGCCAGCATCGGCACCGCCCTGGGTATGGAGATCGCCGGGTACAAGGGGAGGGTGGTGGCCGTCATCGGCGACGGCACCTTCTACCACTCCGGCATCACCGGCCTGGTGGACGTGGTAGTCTCCGGGGCCGCCACCACCGTCATCATCATGGACAACGGCACCACCGCTATGACCGGGGGCAACGTCAACCCCGGCACCGGCTCCACCGTGAGCGGGCAGCCGGCCCGCCGCATCGAACTGGAGACCCTCTGTCGCGCCCTGGGCGTGTCCGACGTTCAGGTCCTGGACGCCTACGACCTGGAGGGCATCGAGCGGGAGATACAGCGCACCCTTCAGACCGACGAGCCCTCGGTGCTCATCGTGCGCTCCCCCTGCCGGCTGCAGATGCGCACCACCTACGAGTCAGTGTCCTGGGTGGATCCGGAGAAGTGCATCGGCTGCGAGATCTGCCTTCGGGTGGGTTGCCCGGCCCTCACTCGCTCTGAGGAGAAGGTCGCGATTCTCACCGACCTCTGCACCGCCTGCGAGGTATGCATTCAGGTCTGTCCACACGACGCCATCTCCCTCGTGCAACGAGAAAGGACTGCCCCGTGAAGCCGCTGAACTTCGTCCTAGTCGGTGTGGGAGGCCAGGGCATCCTCCTGGCCAGCGACGTGCTCTGCCAGGTGGGCCTGGCCGCCGGCTACGACGTCAAGAAGACGGACGTTCACGGGATGGCCCAGCGGGGCGGCAGCGTGGTCAGCCACGTCCGCATGGCGGATCAGGTGTTCTCCCCCATGGTGGCCCTGGGCGAGGCCGACTACCTGTTGGCCTTCGAGAAGCTGGAGGCCTGCCGTTGGGCCCAGTTCCTGCGCCCAGACGGCTGCGCCGTGGTCAACGACGAGGTCATCCCCACCCTGGCGGCCCTGACGGCGTCCCCCAAGCGACGAAAGGCCGGCGGCCCCGCCTACCCGGACGACGACACCATCGTCGCCGACTTAGAAGCGCACACGGGGTGCCTCTTGATGGTCCCCGCCGGGCGGATGGCGGTGGAGTTGGGCAACCCGCGAGTGGCGAACGTCGTCCTACTGGGGGCCCTCTCCACCTTCCTGGATATCCCCGTCGAGAGCTGGCGCAAGGCCCTGGAAGAGCGCGTCCCGGCCCGATTCCGGGACGTGAACTTGAGGGCCTTCGAGGCCGGAAGAGAGAGCGCCTCGGACGACCAGCCTCTCCCCTTCTGACCGGAGCCGCTCCCGGGGGATGGGGACGTTTGGATCGCGAAGGACGCGAAAGTAGACGAAAACACGAAAGGCTTGGGCCGATTTCGGGTCGCT
>JBBQIE010000123.1:0-6500 GCA_038324625.1 Anaerolineae bacterium
GGAGGTTAGATTGGGTTCCCCCTTCCTTCGCAGGGAAGGGGGTGGGGGGGTTAGGTTCCCCGGTGCCTGGGGGGTTAGGTTCTCCCACCTCCCCAATCGTCACCACCGTGCTATCCCGCCCCGGCTCCCGGCGCCGCACCGCCGCATCACTGGTTCCCCCTTCCTTCTCAGGGAAGGGGGTTAGGGGGTTAGGTCCCCCCGCCAAATCCACCCCGGCCACGTACCTCCGCCCCGGCAGCGGACCCTCCCGGCGCTCATGCTCCCCCTGCAACTGAAGCCTCTGCTCCTCCGAGAGCAGCCGCCCCTGATCGTGGAGCACCTCCAACTCGTACTGAGTGCGGAACAGGGGATGTTGCCGGCCCAGGCGCCCCCTCTCCCCCTCCACGTAGGCCCCGTACTCCGGGGAGAGCGCCGCCAGGGCCCGCCAGTCGTACTGGAAGTGCCGCCGTATCCCGTCCTGCCCCTCCAGCTCCCGGTTCCGCCGCTTCTCCCGCTCCAGGAGACCGTCCTCCGTCCAGGCCGTCCCGTAGAGCACCGTGGTCACGTTCGCCGTCGCCCCCATGGGCCGGAAGTCCCGGTCGTACTTCTCCGGGGAGAAATCCTGGGCCTCGTCAATCTCCAGGAGCACGTTGGCCGTCGCTCCCACCACGTTCGCCTCCGGGGCCCCCGAGAGCAGCGTCAGCCGGGCCCGGCCCAGCTCGAAGGTGTAGCCCCCGGTGAGCCGGTAGGCCCGCCGGTTCCAGGCATTGTCCAGCACCTCCCGCAGCCGCAGCCGCGAGATCACCGCCTGAGGCCGGAAAGTGGGCGCCGCCTTGACGATCGTCCCGCCCCGGCGGCGGAACAGGTTCAGCAGGTAGCACTCCAGGTGCGCCGACAGCTCGTTCTTGCCCATCTGCCGCGCCAGCATCACCGTGAACGTCAGGCCCCGCTTGTTCCACACCGAGTCCAGCACTGCCCGGACCACCTCCACCTGGTACGGCCGCAGCCGCCGGCCGATCACGTAGCGCGAGAACAACTCCGGGTCCCCCAGCAACCGCCGGATACCCCCCTCCAGCCGCTCCCCCTCCAACCCTCACTCCTGTGTTTGCTGCTTCCCTCTGAACACGTATCATCTGCAGGACAGCACACCAAGGAGTAGGCTGGTGACCGCCACCAAGCTTCTCGGCGAAGAAGCCTGCGCTATCCTGGCCCAGACCAACGCTGCTTACGCCGCCCTGCGGAAGCACCCACAAGCCTATGAGGCTCTGGAAGAGGAACGCCGCCCCTGGGATGCCACCCTGTCAGATGGGCTGGATGAGTACTCCTCGGGAGAAGACGCCTGAGCGTCCCCCTACCCAGGTTGTGCGTCATCGGTAGGGGAGTTCCGGCTCCCCTTTCCTTCGCAGGGAAGGGGGCGGGGGGGGGTTAGGTCCTCCCCAGCACTCCCTGCGCCACTACCCCCACGAAAGTCGAGAACACCAAGAAAAACAGCCAACGGGTGAGAGTGCGCAGCTCCGCCAACTCATTCCGGATCGCCTCCAGCCGCTCATCCACGATGTACCCGAAGGCGCAGGCCGGCCGGTCATTCGTCCCGCCGGCCCCCGCCGGCCTCGCCGCAATCAACCTCGCGATCTTCCGCTCAATCCCCACTTCCCTCTCCCCACTAATCACCAGCCACTATCCTCTGTCCCTCACAGTTCTATCCCCAACTCCGCCGCGATAGCGTCCAGCGCCCCCTCGATCGCCTGCTCCAGCGATTCCGCCGTCTGCCCGGAGATCTTGTGCCGCGCCATCAGCGCCTTCACGTAGGAGTCACAGGTCCGTATGACCTCCTTGGCCTCCGCTCCCTCCGCCACCGCTTGCCGCAGGGCGTAGGCCAGCACCATCATCACGTCATCCACCCGCGGGTCGGCCATCAGCTCTCCCAGCCGATCAATCTCCTCCCGCGGCAACACCCCGTCTAGGATGTTAGGGCGGCGCCCGTTCTCAGCGTGGACCCCGCAGAAAGGGGAGTCGGGCAGAGCCGGGTTCCGGCATCTCCTGCCCTCCCGGGTCTTCGCCCGGCACATACGCTTCTCCATCGCCTCTCCCCCAACCAATTAGAACATTTGTTCTAATCCTAACACCAATATGTCCCCCTTTCCAGACCCGGCCAAACCCAATTTAAAAGTGGGATTTGCCCCCGTCCCCCCGACCTCCAAAACCCCGAGGTACAATCGTGGGGGGAGCCCTCACCCCCATCCACCAACTACAGGAGACTCAACATGCTCACAACCTACCCGTTCTCCGACCCCATCCGCATCCTCACCGCCGCCGGCGTCATCGACCTCCCCCTGGAGGACTACCTCCGCCACGTCGTCCCCGCCGAGATGCCCGCCTCCTGGCCCCTCGAGGCCCTCAAGGCCCAGGCCGTGGCCGCCCGGAGCTACGCCCTCCACGCCGTCCTCCATCCCCGCCACCGAGAGGCGCCCCTATGCGCCACCCAACACTGCCAGGTCTGGAACCCTTCCCTGCGCCATCCCCGTTCCGACCAGGCCGTGGCCGAGACCGCCGGCCAAGTCCTCCTATGGGAGGGCGAGCCCCTTTGCGCCATGTACTCCGCCGAGTGCGGCGGCCACACCGACGACGGCTCCCTCCCCTACCTGCGCGGCGTCCCCTGCCCCAGCACCGGGGCCCGGCGCGGCCACGGGCTCGGGCTCTGCCAGTACGGCGCCCGCGCCCTCGCCGATCAGGGCCTCACCCACGAGGCCATCCTCCTCCACTACTACGCCCTGCCCCAGGCCGACGCCCCTTCCCCCGAGGCCCTGCGCTCCGCCGCCCTCGCCCTCCTCGGCCAAACCCATCATCCCGCCCTGGCCGAGCACGCCCACGCCCACCACCTCGGCGCCCCCCTCGCCTCCCCCGCCGAAGTCACCATCGCCGGCCGCCCCCACCTCCTCCAGCCCTTCGCCGCCGGCATCGCCTACGCCCCCCTCCCCCAAGGCGACCCGGTGCAATCCCTGCCCTGGTAGGCTGGCCCTCACCCCCTACCCCCTCTCCCACCGCGGTGGGAGAGGGGGCAATAGCCAGGCTACTGCCTGGCGCAATAGGCAGAAGCATAGCGCCTGCCGCCGGGGTGTGAGGGCCCCTCAGGCACACCAACCCACCCCCGCCAAACGCCCACCATTCGCGGTTTCCTCCCCCGTTCGCGTCCGTCGCGATCCAAACGCCCCCACCTCGCCCGCGCCAACCTCCCCCGTCCTTCCCAGGGAAGGGGGTTGAGGGGTTAGGTTCCCCGGTGCCTGGGGGGTTAGGTTGTCCCCACCGCCCCTCCACCCCTACACTCTCCCCCATACCTCCCTCGGAGCGCACCCATGAACCCAATAGACGCCTTCACCGACTTCTCCCACCTGACCTCCCTCCCGCCGGACAACCCCCTCAGCCGCCGCTACCTGGACCTGACCCTCCGCTGGATCCCTCACATCTACCGCACCTTCAATCCCTGGCCCGGGCGTCCCCGCTGCGGCCACTTCCTCGGCGGCGTCTACTGGTACGGCCAGGAGACCGGCACCCCCATGGAGGCCCTGGCCACCGCCGCCGCCTCTCCCCACTACGACCCCGCCATCGCCGGCCTCTCCGCCGACCAGGCCCGCGAGACCGCCCTCCAGGCCCTCCGCTACCTCTGCTTCACCCACGACACCGGCCCCGAGGACTGCCTCCGCCCCACCGAAAGCTGGGGCCGGCCCGAGCCCGCCGGCACCAAGTGGGGCGAACGGGGAGCGGGCTTCTTCCGCGAGAGCCAGTGCGGCCACACCGTGGGCATGTTGGCCCGCACCGCCGCCCTCCTCCACGACCTCCTGGGCGACGAAGAGCGCACCATGCTCGCCAACATCGCCGCCGACTACCTGGATCGCTTCGGCCTCATGGACCCCAAAAACGGGGTCTACTCCGATACCCAGATGGAGGAAAACGCCTGGACCGCCGAGGGCCTCACCGCCTCCCTGCTCCTCCTCCCCAATCACCCCAACTGGGACCGGCTCTGGGAGCAGGCCCGCCTCTGGATGTTCCGCACCGCCACCAAGCCCCAAGACATGCACGACTTCGGCCCCTTCGCCGGCGGCAAGCCCGTCCGCGACCTCTGCGCCCGCGTCTTCACCACCCTCCCCGACGGCACCGCCGAGAACCACTACATCGTCCACCCCGGCTACATGATGAGCGGCGTCACCCTCGGCGGCCTCACCGCCGCCATGCTCCGTCTCTACGGCCAAGAGGCCCCGCCCGAGCTCTGGTGGCACCGGCAGGACCTCTACGATCTGCTCAAGGCCTGGGTGGATGACACCGGGGCCACCCACCCGGTCCAGGGCATGGATTGGCCCTACCTCTCCTACCCCAGCCACTGTATGTTCCATGCCGTGGGGAGCGAGCACCTGCACGACCCCGAGGCCGCCCTCCTGGAGGAGCGGGCCCTGCAGACCGTCGAGCGCGCCTCGGCGGCCCACGGCGGCCGCCTGGTGCCCGAGAGCATCCTCACCCACTGCCACAGCATTCAGGACCCGGCCATCATGACCGAGCGCGGCGGCGGCGCCTTCGCCCAGATCTCCATGCTCCATCGGCTGGGCGGCCCCGCCACCGAGGCTGCCGATCCCGCCGCCTTCGAGGCCGGCCAAACCGGCGTCCACCTCTACCCCCACGGCGGCGCCCTCCTCCACCGCCACCCCCGCGGCAAGACCAGCTTCGCCTGGCGCAACTGCACCATGGTCCTGCCCAACACCCGTGAGGGCATGCGCCTCATCGGCCCCGCCTCCGGCTCCCTGCTCGCCCAAGTGACGGTGCGGGACCGGCCCGCCTCCGCCGCTCAGCGCTTGCTCCGACTGCGCGAGGGGCAAGACCAGGTGGCCGCCCTGCTGGTCGAAGACCTCTGCCAGGGCAGCCTGCAACGCACCGCCCTCTTCTACTCCCTCCCCGACGGCCGCTGCCTCACCGCCGAGCGCCTGATCGCCCTGGAGGACGTCACCGTGGAGAGCGTGGAACAGGGCTTCCTCGAGGTGATGAACGATCCCTACTTCGGGGCCCACCCCGACCGGCTCGGCCACCGGAGGCTATACTGGGCCGGCGGAGAGCGAGAGCTCCTCGGCTACGCCACCTCCAGCCCCGAAGACGACCAGATCGTCCCTCTCGAGGGCGGCTGGCTCAATCTCGACGACCGCTTCGGCCTGCTCTGGGCCGGCAGCGGCGAGGCCCTATTCAACAATCGCCACTGCTTCCGCCCCTGGCACGCCGTCACCGATACCCTCACCCTCAGCCGGCACCCCCAGCCCCGCTCCCTCACCGCTGGGGAGACCGTCGCCGAGCTGATCGCCCTCTGGTGCCCGGAAGAGGCCCACTCCGATACCGCCCGCCGCACCCTGAGCGTGCTGTCCTGGAACCGCGAGAGCTTGGCCGTAGCCCTGGACGGCTACCTCTGCCTCGCCAACCTCACGGCGGCCAGGGCGGAGCTGACCCTGCAAGGCTCGCCCCTGTCCCTGCCCGCCCATGAGCCCATCATCCTCACCCGAGGACAGGAGTAGAACGCCGACACCCAGACCGCGGCCGCCGCCTCCCCCACCCGCCCAGTCCGTCATGTTGAGAGCCCCATGCCTCCCGGCGTCATGCCGGAAGCCTATGACCACGTTCCGTAGGGGCGAATCTTGTATTCGCCCGGCCATCGAGGGCGAACACAAGCGCACACGGTCTCAGTCACAACAGAGTTGTGACCAGAGCCGTAGCTGGTGGTTCGCCCCTACGAGTTATCGCTCGGTACGTCATGAGCAGGGGGTCGAGGACGTGGAGATGGGCCCGGTCCGCCGGGGGCCTGCCCCGGTCTGATGAAGGTCGTCGAGATACGGCGGTCAAGGCCGCGGCCGTGAGGGCGGACGGTTCAAACCGTCCGCTGAGGGCCTTCGGCCAGGGGATTGGGGCCAGGCGATGATGCGGCACGATGGGCTATGGCGGTTGAGCGGTAGTACGCCGCTGTCTTGCACCCGCCGCGCGACTTCTTTGGCCGAAGGCCTTCAGCAATAGGCACGGCTAGGGCCGTGTCCGCGGCGGCCTTCAGACCGCCGCCCTCCCGTCGCCTGACATCTCTCGAACCAGGACACAATCTTCAAAAACCGGGGCCGATGGGCGCCTCCACCGATGATCGATGACCTGGTCCATTCCCACAGCCCTCACTCGGGTCTTCCCCCCGTCTGCTAAGCTTTTCCTTACAGTGCCCCTAGCGTATACTCCCCTCACCCTTACCGGTATCGCGGCCCAACGGCAGCGCCGCCCCGGGCCACTCACCCCTGGAGGATGCGACTATGCGGACCCTGGCACGTACCACCTTCATCGCCCTGCTCCTGCTCCTGGCGGCCTGCGCCGCGCCCCCACCGGCCCAACCGGCCGCCACTGCCCTACCGGTGGAGCCGACAGCAATCGTCGAGGCGACAACAGTTGCCGAGGCAACAACAGTTGCCGATGCCACCCCGGTGGAGGACACCGCCCTGGAGATCGTGGGCCTCACC
>JBBQIE010000124.1:0-6481 GCA_038324625.1 Anaerolineae bacterium
TGTATCGGGGTGAAGGCCCTGGAGAACCTCACCCCCAACCCCTCTCCGACGCGGAGAGGGGAGGTCTGGCTCCCCCTTCCTTCGTAGGGAAGGGGGAATAGGCAGAAGCGCAGCGCCTGCCGCTTGGGGGGTTAGGTTCCCCAGCGGCGGCCCAGCGAATCCACCTCCAGCATGGCCTCCAGCACCTCGGCGGCGGTCACCGGGCGCCCGACGCCGTAGTCGGCGGCGTCCCCGGGGCCGACGATGCGCCGGCACTCGGCCAGCAGGTCCTCGCGGGCCAGGTCCTCCAGCCCGAAATCGCTGAAGCGGGTGGGGAGGTGTACCTCGCCGTAGAGATCCAGTAAGTCGGGCAGGTCCTGGTTGAACTCGCCCCCCAGCACCAGGCGCACCAGGAGCCCGAAGGCCACCCACTCCCCGTGGATCGCCTTCTTCTTGCATTGGGGCATGTCGGCCGGGTGCAGGGAGTGGTCGCCGCCCATGCCCAGGCCCACCATGCCGGAGAGGAAGATGGCCGCCTCCACCACCCGGTCCACCTCGGGGGTGGCTTGGCCCCGTTCGCAGGCCCGGAAGGCACGGGGACCATCCTCGAAGATGACCTGCTTGACCGCCCGGCCCAGGGCTATCCGGGTGGCGGTAAGGCCGGGCGCGCGCTTGGCCAGGGCCAGCTCGATGGCGTAGCCCCCGGGGAGGCTGTCCCCCATCCCCGAGGCCAGCAGTCTCCCCCCGGCGGCGGCGATGACGGCGGTATCGGCCACGATCACGTCCACCGCCTGGTACCACTGGCGGCGGGTGCTCTCACCGTCAATGCCGGCGCCGTTGGTGCCGGCGGCGTTGACCCCGGCGGTGGTGGGCACGGCCACGTAAGGGACGCCCAGGTCGTGGCTGACGGCCTTGCCGCAGTCCATCACCGCCCCGCCCCCGCAGCCGATCAGGACGTCGGCCCCCTGCTGCCGTCCGATCTCGGCGAGGTGGGTGACCGAGGCCACCGTCTTGGCCACCTGGTCGCCCTGCTCCAGGTGGTAGGTGAGGCCATTGGCCTCCAGGCTGGGGAGGAGAGCGGCGCGGACGCTCTCGACGGCGCGGGTGCCGCCGATGACGAGGGCCCGGCTACCGAAATGGGCAGCGTGCCGGCCCACCTCGGTAACGGCACCGGCTCCGACCACGAAGTATTGCGGACAACGCATGTTGGCTATCATGGGTATCTCCTTGTGCGGTGGAGGCTCTACCTCACCCCCAACCCCTCTCCGCTTCGGAGAGGGGAGTTCAGGCTCCCCCTTCCCGTGTCGGGAAGGGGGCAATAGGCAGAAGCGCAGCGCCTGCCGCTGGGGGGTTAGGTTCCCTCACAGACTGTAGAACACCTCGGCCACGGCGGCGGCCATGTACTCCAAGTCCTGATCCTTGAACGTCGGGTGCATGGCGAGGACGAACAGGCGGGCGCCATGCTCGGCCGCTCGCGGGGTCTCCTCCGGGCGGTAGCCCATCTTTCGCAGCAGGGGATACTCGGTGACCGGCGGGTTCATCACCACCGAGCCCACCTGGTACTCCTCCGCCAGCCGGCGCATGAGCCGGTCCCGCTTCTCCCCCGCCATCTCTCTGGGCACCATGCAAGTGTAGCCGTAGTAGACGTGGTGGTAGCCCTCGGGCTCGAAGGGGGTGACGATCTCGGGGACGGCCCGATTCAGGAGTTGGGTCAGGAGCAGGGAACGGTCCCGGCGGCGCTCGTTCATCCGGTCCAGCCGGCGCAGTTGCACCGAGCCCACCGCTGCCTGGATGCCGGTCATGCGATAGTTGAAGCCGGGCTCGACCAACTGCCCCGCCTCCCAACCGAAGGTATGCAGACGTCGGACCCGCCGGGCGATCTCGTCGTTGTCGGTGGTGATCATGCCCCCCTCGCCCAGGGTGGTCATGTTCTTAGAGGTCTGGAAGGAGAAGACGTTGGCCGCCCCCCGTTTGCCCACCTTAGTGCCCCGATAGCCGCCCCCGGCGGCGCGAGCGGCGTCCCCCATCACCGGCACCGGCCCGTGCTTCGGGTGGGGGTGACGGTCGGCGATCTCCATCAGGGCGTCCATGTCCACCGACAGACCGTTGTTATGAACCGGCAGGATGGCGCGGGTGCGGGGGCTCATCTTGCGCTCGACATCCTCGGGGTCAATGTTGAAGGTGCCGTCGCCGATGTCGGCGAAGACCGGCTTCCCCCCGGCGGCCATGATGGCGTGGGTGGTGGCGATGTAGGTCATGGGGGTGGTCACCACCTCGTCTCCCGGCTCCAGGTCCAGGTACATCATGACCAGGTCCAGGCCGGTGCCGGCGGAGTTCAGGGACACGGCGTGCTTGGTGCCCACGTAGGCGGCGAACTCCTCCTCAAAGCGGGGCACGTAGGGCCCACCCCCGAACCCCACCCAGTAGTGGGACCCGGCCTTGAGCACCTCGAGGATAGCGTCCGTCTCCTCCTGCTCGAACCAGCCGCCCAGAGGCACCAGGCTGGGGTCCACCCGGCCGGCCGATCCGCGTTCCAGTATGTCTCGGCGTTCAATCTCGGTCATCATATTTACGCACCTCTCTTCTTCCGTTGGTTCTTGGCAGTCGCGCCGCGCGGGGAAACGGCCCCTGTGGACAAGATGGCTCCGTCCCTCCATAATGTCCAATATCGTCGCACACGATAAGTATCATATTCCCAGGAGAACGTAATGCCGAAGGCCCTACTTCCTCGCCGCCTCGTCCTAACCGCCTTGGCCGTGCTGGTGATCCCCCTGTTCGCCGCCGGCCTCGGCTTGGGAGTGCCACAGTCTCCGGCGGACATCGCCCAGGCCCAGTCGCCCGCCCTCCAGGTGGTCCCCGAATCCGGCACGCTATCCCTACCTTCAGAGGCTGTCAACAGCTCCCCTTCACCGTCGCGACTGTCAGCGCTGGCCGACGGCTGGGCCACGCTGATGAGCGAGGGCTTCGAGGGCCCCCTACCGGCCGGCGGCTGGGCCCTCTGGCCCCCTAACGCCGACTACTCCTGGGGCCGGCGCAACTGCCAGGCCCACGGCGGCTCCTACAGCGCTCTGGGCCACGGCGGTGGCTCCTCCGGCTCCAGCGAGCCTTGCAGCAGCGGCTACCCAGCGAATATAGCCAACAACTCCCTGATCTACGGCCCCTTCTCCCTGGAGGGTGCCACTGCCGCCGAGCTGAGCTTCTGGCTGAACCTCAACACTCAGCAGGACGGGGACCGCATCTACTACTGGGTCTCTCTCGACGCCAACAACTTCCACGGGTACTGGGTAAACGGCACTACCAGCGGCTGGGAACCGGTTACCCTGGACCTGGCTAATGTGCCGAACTTGGGCAGTGTCCTCGACCACGACCGGGTCTGGATCGCTTTCAGCGTCTTCAGCGATGCCACCGTGGGGGGCCAAGGGGCCTTCATAGACGATGTAGTGCTGCGGGCCAGTGGAGCCACGACAGGCCCCCGCCAGACCTTCCTCCCCGCCGTCATGGGCGGCCGACCCCTGGAGCAGGCCAGCCAGGCGGTGAGCAGCGGCGAATCCGCCACTATCTCTACCACCACCGGCGTCAGTGTTATCGTCCCCAACGGGGCGGTGGCTCTCACCGCCGACGGCCAGCCCGGCACCATGACCTTCAGCGTCGAGGAGTATACCAGCGCCGCCCCGCCGCCGGCCGGCTTCTCCCCCCTGGGCAATGCCTACAGCTTTGGGCCCAGCGGCTTCAACTTCGCGGCCCCGGTTACGGTGACCTTCCCGGTGCCCGTCGGCGTGGACATGGCCGGGGTGGGCATCATGCGCTATGACGAAGTCGCCGGCCAGTGGGAGATGGCACCGGCCACCCTTGACGCCGGCGCCCGTACCGTCTCCACCGGCACCCAGCACTTCACCGGCTTCCGGCCGGTGGAGTCCGACACCTACCGCGACCAGGGCTGGTTCCACTGGTCCACCTCCCGTGGCGCTGGGGGCGAGGGCATCCTGGGCGCCTGGATGTGCGTGGCCACCGCCGACTTGAGTTCGGGCGCCTCGACGGCACAGGTTGCTTGGCCGCAGTGGCAGCGTAGCGTGCCTCTGGTCACGGATGCCGGTTGGGCGGACAACTCCCTCCCCAAGGGCCGCTACACCTTCTTCTATCGCTGGGGCGGGCCGGACGAAGCCTCCATCCGCTACGCCGAGACCGGTCCGATAGACATCACCAGCAGCGTCGCCACCACCGTGAGCCTCACCTTGCCCCCGACCAGCGGGACCGTCAAGCAAGGCTATCCGCCCTGCCTGGGTGTGCCCAACAACGGTCAACCCGACTATTCGGTGGGCACCGGTGAGGTGCAGGTGACCCTGAACTGGAACGCGACCGTGGATCTGGACCTGCACGTCACCGAGCCCAGCGGGGAGCAGATCTACTACGATCACCCCTACTCCGGCACCAACGGCCAACTTGATCTCGACAACCGTTGCAGCAATTTCGTGACCGGCCGTCCGGAGAACATCTTCTGGCCGCCCGCCGGCTCGGGCGGGGCCCCCTCCGGCCACTATCTGGTGCAAGTGGCGTGGTACGACAACTGCAGCGGCGCCGCCACCGAGGTGCCCTTCAGCGTCCGGGTGGTCATCCGCGGTCGTGTCTTCACCTTCCGCAAAGTGTTCACCGGAGGGCCCAACCCCAGCGATTACATGACCGTGGCTACCTGCCTGAAGCAGCCGGCCTCCAGCGGGGAGACGCCTTTGTGCTGGTAGCACCTCGGCGACCTCACCCAGTCCACTTGGCTCGCCAAGTGGACGAGCCCCTCTCCGACACGGAGAGGGGAGTTCCGGCGTCCCCCTTCCCGACATGGAGAGGGGAGTTCCGGCTCCCCCTTCCCGTGTCGGGAAGGGGGCTGGGGGTTAGGTTCTCCCCCCCGGCACCAAAGCCAGAGCCCGGCAGGGCGAGGCGCAGGCCCCCCGAATACGGAGGGGGGTTACCACCAGTTGCACCCGCGCCACCGGCACCCTCGTGAGATTCACCAGGGGAGCCAGGAGCAGGGTCTGGGACTGGAAGAACATGGGGAAGAAGGAGGGCTTCTCGCTCAGGTCGCTCCAGTTGGCGGCGTCGGAGCCCAGGATGCCGCACTGATGCTCCACCGCCCACTCCACGGCGGAGTAGCGGAAGTGGGGCGAGTGGGTCATGAAGTCGGGCTGGTCCCAGTGGGAATCCCAGCCGGTGGCGATGAGCAGGGCGTCGCCCGGGCGCACTTCCTCGCCGGCGGCCTCCAGGGCCGCCTCGATGTCGTCGGCGGTGATGAGTTCCTCGGGACCGCGGGGGAGCTGCAGCACCACCGCCGAGGGAAAGAGCCTCTCCAGGGGCAGCTCGTCTATCTTCTCTCGGTTGGGGTACATGTGGGCTGCCGTCTCCAGGTAGGTGGAGGCCTGCACCGGCATCCGCACTTCATGGGCGTAGACGGCGTACTCGACGATGTTGAAGTTGCCGGCCAGGGGGATCTCGGTGACCTCCACCGGCCGGTAGGGGTCGCGCATCCGCCACATACCGTTGTAGATGCCCCCGGTCAGGTCAATGACCTGGCCCACGTCCCAGGTGGTGCCAATGTCGGCGCGCCAATCCTCCATTCGTCCTCCCAATAGCGCTGGGTAGAACCCCGAGGGCGGGAGAACCCCGCCCCTACCGTCGGTCGGGGGTGGCCGCTAAGATGTCGGCCAGCATTCCTTCTAGGGCCAGGTGATACTCCGGATACAACTCCGCCGCCTGGGCCAGAAGGGCCCGCTCCCGACCGGCGGGGCTCTCGGCGATCTCGATCAGGCGCGACATGGCCCGCCCCTGCCGGTCCGAAAGCTCGGGCGCCAGGTGCTTCGCTACTTCCTCGGCCCCCAGACCCCCGCCGCCCCAACGCAGCCGGGCGTAGGCCGAGAGGGCCGGGTGGAGCAGCAGCCTCCGGAGGGTGGCCAGCTCGTTGGCTACCAACCAGTCCCCCTCGGGGCCCAGCCCGAGGAAGTAACGATAGTGGCTCCGGCGGACGCGGGAGAAGCGCACCGCGTCATAGAGGGCCAATAGGGGTTCGGAGCGAACCTGCCCCCCTCGGCCCTGAAGCCAAGCCCAAGCCGCCTTCCCCTCAGTGGGGCCGCCCAGTGTACCCGCCACCGCCGGCGCCAGGTCGCCGAGGAAGGCCCGGCATCGCCGGTTCAGATCCCGGCAGTCGGGCAGGTCCCCGTGCTCCTCGCCCGCCACCACTCGGGCCGTCTCGGCCAGGGTGGGGTCCGCGGGGTGACGCTCGCGGAATGCGGCCAGGGCCCGCAGGCGCCCAGGCCGGGCCCGTCCCGCCTCCAGGCTGAGGGCGGCCTCGAGGGCGGGCAGGAAGTAATGCACCAGCGCCCCCCGGCAACGACAGCGCTCCGGCTCACCGGCCTGGCTGGGATCGGGGGCCCAGTCACCGCACCCGCCCAGGTAGCGCCCCAGGTGGTAAGCTTGGTCCCGCGCCGTCCATCCTTCCGCCAGGGCGCCAAGGGCATCA
>JBBQIE010000125.1:0-6476 GCA_038324625.1 Anaerolineae bacterium
TAGCCCCCTTCCCTGCAAAGGAAGGGGGAACCGAGGCTCCCCTCTCCCAACGCGATGGGAGAGGGGGTGGGGGTGAGGGCTCCCCACCCCTGCGACACTCGCCAGTACCAGGAGAGAAACCATGCGCAAGATCAAGATCACCGCCGGCGACGTCAGCGCCGACGCTACCCTGAACGAGAGCCCCACCGCCGACGCCGTTTGGGACGCGCTGCCCATCGAGGCGCGGGGCAGCACCTGGGGCGAGGAGATATACTTCTCCATCCCGGTGCGGATGGCCGAGGCCCCGGACGCCCAGGAGGTGGTGGCCCTGGGTGACCTCGGCTACTGGCCCCCGGGCACGGCCTTCTGCATCTTCTTCGGCCGGACCCCACTCAGTGGGCCGGATGAGATCCGCCCGGCCAGCGCCGTGAACGTGCTGGGCCACCTGGAGGGCGACCCCACCGCGTTCAAGGCGGTCCCGAGCGGGGCCAAGGTCCGCATCGAGCGGGCTTGAGGTATCTCGACAACGCCCCAGTCGCTCACTGGCTGGGGCGTTCTGCATTGAGCCACGAGAGTCTGGAGACGGCATGAGAGTGGAACTGGCTTACGGCAAGACCGGCCTGACCCTGGACCTGCCCGGGGAGGTGACCATCCTGGAGCGGCCGGACAGCCCCGGGGTGGGCGACGAGACAACGGCCATCCGGGAGGCGCTGCGGCATCCCCTGGGCACCCCCCCACTGCGAGAACTGGTGCGGCCCGAGGATACGGTGGCCGTCGTCTTCAGCGACATCACCCGCCCCATGCCCAACGACCGGGTGCTGCCCGTCCTCCTGGAGGAACTGTCCCACGTCCCCGCATCCAACCTGGTCCTCATTAACGCCCTGGGCACCCACCGGCCCCAGACCGACGAGGAACTGCGGCGGATGCTGGGCGACGACATCGTGGACCGGTTCCGCGTGGTCCAACACGACGCCTGGGACCGTGACAACCTGGTCGAAGTGGGGCGAAGTGAGCGGGACTATCCCCTCCTGGTCAGCCGCACCTACCTGGAGGCCGACGTCCGCCTCCTGACCGGGTTCGTCGAGCCGCACTTCTTCGCCGGCTTCAGCGGCGGACCCAAGGCGGTGCTGCCGGGCGTGGCCGGCATTGACACCATCATGCGGGCCCACGACTACAAAATGGTGGCCCACCCAGGGTGTACCTGGCTGCAGACGGACGGCAACCCCATGTACCAGGAGATCGAGGCCACCGCCCTTCTCACCTCCCCCACCTTCATCCTCAACGTGACCCTGAACCGGGCTCGGGAGATCTCGGGCGTCTACGCCGGGGAGATGCTCGCGGCCCATCGGGCGGCACGCCACTTTGTCCGGGCCAATGCCCTGCTCCCGGTGGCCCAACCGTTCGACGTCATGGTCACCTCCAATGGGGGCTATCCCCTGGACCTGAACCTGTACCAGGCAGTCAAGGGCATGAGCGCCGCCGCTCGGGTAGTCCGCCCGGGCGGGGCCATCGTCATGGCCGCCGAGTGCTGGGACGGCATCCCCTCCCACGGTCGCTACGCCGAGCTCCTCTGCGCCGCCGATTCCCCTGAGGTGCTGATGGAGCAGGTGTGCGCCCTGGAAGAGCCGGTGCAGGACCAGTGGCAGGCCCAGGCCCAGGCTCAATTGCAGAATCACGCCGACATATACGTCTACAGCACCGGCCTGACCGACGAGCAGGTGCGGCAGGCGCTGCTCCGACCGGTCACCGAAATCGAGGAGACCGTGGGTCGCTTGGTGAAGGAGAAGGGGCCGCGGGTGGGGGTTCTGGCCGAGGGGCCGTTCGTGGTCCCGACATTGGCGTCAGGGAGGGAGTTGACCGATGTTTGACCTCGAGGCATCCAGCCACCGAATCATGGCCGCCTACCGCGGGGAGGCCGCCGATCGCGTGCCGATCCTATCGCCGATCAGTTGGCAGCCTTACCGGGGCATTGACACCGAGAAGCCGGGCGGCTGGAAGGCCGATCCTGACTTCATACGGGTCGCCCACCTGGTCGAGGCTTACTGCGATCCTCGCCCGCCCTACAACCCCGTCACCTACCCCCGGGTCTTCTCTCGGCTCGGCTACCAGCGGTTCTGCGAGGTCTCAGATGACCTCGTCGTGGAGCGTCCGGTGGAGAAGGTCGGCCCGATTCGCAGCCGGCACACCTACGTCCTGCCCACGCCCAAGGGTGACCTGACCTGGGCCTACGAGGAGGACGAGGGTATCGAGACCAGCTGGGACGTGAAGAAGACCATCGAGAGCCCCGAGGATGTCGAGAAGCTGATGAGCGTCCCCTTCAGCTTCGAGAAGCCCGACTCGGCGCTCTATGAGCCCTTCCGGGCCCACCGCCAAGAGATGGGCCGCGACGCCATCGGTGGGGGCGGGATCAACTCCATGGTGGCCATGCTGGTGGGCATGATGGACTACGAGTTGGTCCTGGAGTGGGTGCTCACCGAGCCAAGCCTGATCAAACTACTGGCCGACGCCTGGCTGGAGCGCACCTGGGCCAAAGTGGACTTCCTGCTCTCCCAGGGCGTGGGGCCCTTCTGGAGCTTCAACGGGGTGGAGCGGGCCTCTCCCCCCATGATGGGGCCGAAGCAGTGGGAGGAGTTGGTGGAGCCCTACGACGGCGAGATCATGCGCCGCATCAAGGAGCGTGACCCGGAGGCGAAGATCCACGTCCATTGCCACGGTCGCGTCGGCACCCTGCTCGACTCTTGGATGGCGATGGGGGTGGACTCCATTGACCCGGTGGAGCCGCCCCCGCAGGGCGACATCGAGTTCGCCGAGGCCAAGCGCCGCGTTGACGGCCGCATCACCCTCTTCGGCAACATCGAGTTCTGCTGGCTGGACCTGGGAGAGCCCGACGAGATCGAGGAGGCCGTCCGCCGGGCCATGGAGGAGGGGGGCAAACGGCATATGGCGCTCTATCCATCGGCCTCGCCGCACGAGCGGCACACGCCGCGTTTCACCGCCAACGCGATCCGCTACATCGAGGCCGGCCTGAAATACGGGGCGCTGTAGTGTCAGCGATATCCTGGTACAGAATGCCGGCGGTGTAGGGGTATCGAACACAGACCCAAGGTTCGCCCCATCACAGCCGGTTGAAGTCCCAGCCCTCCAGCCCGTGCCAGAGGGCGCGCAGGGGAGCCCAACGGCCTTCCCGCCCGATGCAGCGGAAGTAAGGCGGCTCGTAGGCCCGGATGAGGTCACCAATCTTGTATCGAGCCAGGATGGGAGTGGAGACGACGAGGCTGCCCGTCTCGCCCGGCCTCATCTCGTGCATCATCTTCGGCCCGGCCTTCGTCTCCACCTCCAGGAAGAAGAGATCGTAGTTGGGCACCCAGGCGCGGCGGTCGTCGCGCTGCTGGCCGAACATGCCCTCGGTGGCCCCGTAGATCTCGTAGACGTCCACCGGCCCATAGAGGGCGCGGAGAGCCGGGCGATAGCGGGTGTTGATGCCGGGGACGCTCCCCAGGGTCATCACTCGCACCTGCCAGAGGTCCTTGGGATAGAGGCCCCGCGCCCGGCGCAGGTAGCGCCCGAACTCGACGGCGGTGGGGGCCACACCCCCGACCAGGGTCACAGCTTGTTCGCGACAACGCTCGTAGGCAAGATCGAAGCGGCGGTGCCAGTCGGAGACGGTCTTGCCTCCTCCCAGGGAGTCAATCTCCTCCTGGGTGGGCAGGGACTTCACTGGGGTCTGAGCCGACACATGCTTCACGTAGATTCCGGAGCTATAGCCGTACTCGACCTCCCGCTCCCCCACCCGCACCGTGCCCACCACAGAGGGGAAGTTCAGGTTGAGGTTTACCCCCCGGAAGACCTCGAGGCGGCCGGTCTGGAGCACGTAGTTGACTACCGCCCGGGCGGCGCTCACCCGCGCCTTCAGGTCCGAAGGGGTCATGGGGATGAACTTCGAGCTGCCCTTGGTGCTCCCCCGGGTGATGGCCCAGCCGATGGGCTCCTCGGTCAGGAGAAGCCCCGTGTGCCCGGCCATAACCCGCTCGATGAGAGGCTGGTACTGCTCGTAGGTCTTCACCGGGAAGGCGCGACGGTAGTCGGCCAGCGACCCGACGTTGCCGGCACCATGCTCTCGGCCGTGCCCGGTCCGGGCGTACTCCTGAAGGAGGCGATGCAGGACCTCCTCCTGCGTCGCCGCCGGATCCGCCACGCCCCGGTGCCAAGGCTCCACCATAGCCTGGAGCCTGGCCATCGCCGCCTGCATGTCCACCGCTTCGCTCCGATCCATCGCCATGTACTCCTCTCCTCCCCTCGGAACCACCGGCATGATAGACTAGGATGCTGGCGTGGACTAGCGGGAAACGCCATGGAGGTCATCCTACTGGGGACACCCCCTTTGGCCCGGCGCCGTTGCCAAGCATTGGCCCAGATGGTTATACTGGCCCCGGATTCCCGCGGACGGCGGGGCCCCGGCGCGGGGCCATCTCACGGATAAGGTCGCCGTCACCAATTCAGGAGCGGATGATGGAGTGCCCCAGTTGCGGTGCCTACAACCCCGAGGATCGCATTCAGTGCTGGAAGTGCGACGACCTCCTGCCGACTAAGAGAGAGGAACGCCCCCGCCGGGATCAGCAGGGGCGTATGGGCATGTGGACCTGGCTCATCCTCATCCTGCTGGGGGCGGTCTGGTTCTTCACCCAGTGCAATGGCCCCATCCAGCAGCCCACCTCGCGGAACCCGGCCCCCTCGGCCATCGTCCGCCCACTGATCTCGGCCGGTGGCGCTAACCTAACCCCCCCGCGGCAGGCGCTGCGCTTCTGCCTATTACCCCCTTCCCTACAAAGGCTTATGGGGGGAGTGAAAACTGTCGGGTCTTATGGTAAAGTAATGGAGTAGGCTTGCCCATCCGGCTGACGAGGCGGAAATCCCAGGCAAGCCAACTCCGAGGACAGTATGCCGCAAGTTGAGGGTGTCGGCCAGCCTTTGCTTGATCTGGACATCGTGCCGTCGGAAGATGAACCCTTCTATAAGGAGGTTCTGAAGTGGGTGACCACCAGGCTGTGCCCAGGGGGATTTCCCAAACCCCTGTGCAAGCGTCTGGCCGCAATAATCTGCGGCTTGGTGGCCAGTGAGAAGGCGACCATGGGCAAGATAACTACCGCCATTGAGACCCTGGCCATCACGGAGGCCAAAGACGAAAGCATCGCCCGCCGTCTGCAACGGACCCTTCGTGATGCTCGTCTGGACCCGTCTCTTCTGCCCCTCATCTTTCGCCCGCTTCTGCCGGAGCTGCTGCGTTCGGCTTTGGGGGCTCACCAGGCCAACATGGCAGCCGCGTCCTTCCACCACCGGCGCTTCATCGGGGTGGGTATTGTCCTGGACGAGTCCAGCAAAGAAGAGGAGGTGCATCTGTTGGTGGCAGGCATACCCATTGGAGGGGTAGTGGTCCCGTTGGCGGTACGCACTTGGGAACAGAATGTCCCCCTGCCTTCTGGGGAGTACTGGACCCAGGTTATGGGGTTGCTGCTGGAGATGCAAGCGATGCTTCCCCCGCAGCTGCGTGATCACATCTTGCTCACCGCCGACCGATTCTACGGGGTGCCGAAGATGATAGACATCCTGATGGCCCTGGGCTGGAACTGGCTGCTGCGGGTGCAAGGACAAACGCGGATTCTTATGCCTGATGGCACCTGCCGGCCCTTGAAGGAACTGGTGCCCCAGCCCGGCACCTACTGGAGCAGCGGTTTCGATGTCCCCGAGACCCAAGCGCCGCCGCCGTCCCCGAAGGTGTTCAAGGGCGCCGGATGGCGAGGTAGCCAGGTGGTAGCCGTATGGCAGGAAGGGCAAGACGAACCCTGGCTTCTTTTGACCAGCCTGCCGGGGAGGCGCGATCGGGTGGCGGAATATGCCCAGCGCTGGTCCATAGAGCGGTTGTTCTTGAGTTGGAAGAGCCACGGCTGGGACATCGAAGCTAGCGGTATACGGGACTGGCAGCGCCTGGGCCGGCTGCTGACTGCTGTAGCCCTGGCCACTCTCTGGAGATTGTCCATGGGCTTGTGCGCCGCGGTGAATAGCTTGGCAGATTGGAGCGCCGGCGTCGGTAAAAAGTCGCACCAGTTTCGTCTGCCGGCGTTCTCCCACCCTCGTATATGGCCAGACAAGTATAGCCTGCTGACTTGGGGAGAAAAGGCGGCCAAGAGAGAATCCCTGAAGACACGCACCCCCGCTCTGTGTTGGCACTTGCCCTTCTGGGAGGGACGCACCTGGGCCGATGTCTGCCACCACGTCTATCTCACCGCTCACCGACAGTTTTTGGTATCCCCATAAGCCTTCGCAGGGAAGGGGGAGCTGAGTCACCCCTCCCTTTTCAGGGGAGGGTCAGCCATTTGGTACTCCAAATGGCTTGGGGGAGAGGTTCCCCTAAGGCACGGGAGAGTCGAACCGCAGCAGGCGGTGATTCCCCGAATCCGAGACCCACAGGCGACCCTGATCGTCCAGGGCCAGGCCCACCG
>JBBQIE010000126.1:0-6468 GCA_038324625.1 Anaerolineae bacterium
GTGGAGGAGATCTTCGTTCCCGGCACCGAGCCCACCGAGACCTGCCCCGGGAATCATGCCTCCCCTGCCAGACCCAAAGCCACCACGGCAGCCATCCCCACCGTCGAGAACGACCTCAGCCGCATCTCCTATCCTACCGCCGGTGCTACCGTATCAGGGCTAGTGACCATCCAAGGCACCGCCCTCTCCAAGGATCTTTGGTACCACAAGGTAGAGTACTCCCGCGACGGCAATACCTGGATCACCACCGAGAGCGACTACATGAAGACCGACCAAGTGGCCGAGGGAGCCCTCGCCGTCTGGGACACCACCCAGGTCGAGAATGGAACCTACTCCCTGCGGGCGATGGTGGTGGACAGCACCGGCAACTACGTCGAGAGTGGCTCTTTCCAAGTGCAGGTGGCCAACTAGCGGTCCCGCTCGTGCAGAGGTCACGGCAAGCAAACTCGATAGGCTGGACGATAGCACTCAATCGTAGTACAACTCCCGCATCCGGCGGCCCTTGTCGAGAGTCGCCGGCATCGCCACCGGGAGTTCCAACATGAGGCTCATCCTCAAGGGCGGCACCGTCCTCGACGGCAGCGGCCGTCGTCCCCTACGAGAAGCAACCGTCGTTATCAGCCATGGCCGCATCGAGGCCGTCCTCCGCCGCCATCAGGCCATCCCACCGGCGCAGGCCGGCGACGAGGTGGTGGATTGCGCGGGGCTGTTCCTCCTACCCGGCCTGGTGGACTCGCACGTACACCTGGCCTTCGCCGCCGGACCGGACCACGAGAGCACCAAGGCTGTGCTAGCCCACGACAGCGAGGAGATGCTCCTCCTGCGTCAGGTCCACCACGCCCAGCAGTGCCTGGCCTCCGGCATCACCACCGTCCGGGACTGCGGCGGCCGGGGCCTGAGCACCCTCGCCCTGCGGGATGCGATTGCTGAGGGACTGATCCTCGGCCCTCGGATCGTCGCCGCCGGCACCCCCATCACCACCACCGCCGGCCATCTGCACTTCTGCGGCTATCGGGCCGACAACGTGGACGAGGTCCGCAAGGCTACCCGGACCTTGATCGAGCGCGGGGCCGATTTCATCAAGGTCATGGCGACCGGCGGCATGATGACCCCGGGGAGCAACCCCAATCTGCCCCAGTACTCCCAGGAGGAGCTGAACGTCATCGCCACGGAGGCGCACCGCTTGGGCCGGCGGGTGGCCGCGCACGTGGGAGCCGCCGAGGGAATGCGCCGCTGCGTGCGGGCCGGCATTGACACCCTGGAGCACGGCGACTGGCGCAACCCTGACGGCAGCTCCGGCTACGACCCTCGAGTGGCGGAACAGATGGCCCAACAGGGCACCGTGATCGGCCTGGCCGTCCCCGGCATCCAGCGGGCCCACTTGCTGGACACCCACGGTACTCCCGCCTCCCGACAGGCCGAGATCGAGACCCTATACGCCAAATACGCCGTTGCCCGCGCCATGCGGGCCGCCGGCGTCACCATCATCGTCTCCAGCGACGCCGGCGTCCGCCTGACCCCCTTCGGCGACATCTACCTCAGTCTCAAGTTGTTCAGCATGATGATGGATCTGTCTCCCTTGGACACTCTAGTGGCCGCCACCAACTTGCCCGCCCAAGCTCTTAGGCTAGGGGATGAGCTCGGCACCCTGGCACCGGGAAAGCGCGCCGACATCCTGGTGCTGGATCGGGACCCACTGGAGGACCTCGACCACCTGAGGCTGGTACATGCCGTCATCCGCGACGGGGTCCCGCTGGTGTCGGAGGGCCGTCTGGCTCTCTCGGCCCCGCCCACGGCCGGAGGATAGGCCGGTGCTGGACCTCGACTCCGTCCGCGATGACTTCCCCGCCCTCTCGCGGTCCGTCTACCTGAACACCGGCGGGGTGGCCCCCCTGCCTCGCCCGCTACACGACCGCCTGCAGAGGGATCTCGAGGAGAGGTACCTCTCCGGGCCCCCGCTCAATCTGCGCCGAGAGAGCTTCCAGGCCGAGAAGGACACCGCCCGCGCCGGCCTGGCCCGCTTCCTGGGAGTGGAGCCTGACGAGATCTGCTTCACCCGCGGGGTGTCGGACGGGGCCAACATCGTCTTCAACGGGCTGCCCTGGCAAGCGGGCGACGAGATCATTCTCAGCGATGAGGAGTACCCCTCCTTCATCCTGCCCGCTTTGGCCTTGGCCCAGCGCCGGGGCGTGGTGGTGCGCATCCTCCATCTCGACAACGACGAGGCCCTCATTCTGGACCGCTTCCAAGCCTTGCTCGGCCCCCGCACCCGCCTGGTGGCCCTGAGCCACGTCACCACCGACAACGGTATCCGCCTGCCGGCGACGGAGATCTGCCGTCTGGCCCACCGGGCGGGCGCCGCCGTCTACTACGACGGGGCCCAGGCCGTGGGCCAGTTCCCAGTTGACCTCGGCGACATCGGCTGCGACTTCTACAGCCTGCTCTCCTACAAGTGGCTGCTCGGCCCCTACTCCGCCGGCATCCTGTACGTCCGCCGGGAGCGCCTTCCCGATCTCGCGGCGGACTGGGTGGGCGCCCGCGCCACCTCCGCCTACGATCTGGAAGCGGGGACCTTCGAGTTGCTTCCCACCGCCCGGCGCTACGAGTTCGGGCCCTTCTCCTGGCCCCTCTACTTCGCCCTAGCGGAGGCCGCCGCCTACCTGCAACGACTCGGTCTGGACGACATCGAGGCCGCGGTGCGCCGGCAAGTGGAGTACCTTCAGAAGGGGCTATGCGGCATCCCCGGTGTGCGCCTGCTCAGCCCGGAAGTAGGCCCGCTCAGCACCGGCATCGTCGCCTTCAGCCTGGAGGGTACCCGAGGGGAGGAGGTGAGCGACACCCTACGTTCTCGCTGGAACATCATCACTCGGGCCACCAACGTCCGCTTTGACGGGGTTCGGGTCTGCGTGGCCCTGTTCACCACCCGAGCCGAGTTGGACATCCTTCTGGAGGCGGTGGCCACCTTGGCGGGCGACGTCAGGTCCGCCGCCGAATCACACCCCGAGGTGCAGCGCCCATGAAGGCTCGCTTCGACTACTTCACCGAGCCGCCCCGGTTCGTTTGGCTGAACGGGGACCTGGTCCCTTGGCGAGAGGCCACCATTCCGGTCACGGCCATGGGGGCCTCCGGGAGTCTGGCCGTCTTCGAGGGCATCAAGGCCTACTGGAACGAAGACGAGAAACAGCTCTTCGTCTTCCGATTGGAGGACCACCTGCGTCGCCTGTACGACTCCATGAAGATCGTGCGCATGGCCCCCGCCACCGACCGCGAGGGCTTATTCCAAGCTACCCTGGACCTGATCCGCGCCAACGAATGCCGCCAGGACACCTATATCCGTCCGGTGGCCTTCTACGATGGCGTCTCCCTCCCCAGCCTCCGCTACACCGTCGGCGCCGCCCCTGACCTGCTGATCGCCACCCAGGGGTTCCACACTCACCTGCTCCAGGCCAAGACCAAGAGTTGCGCCGTGTCCTCCTGGACCCGGATCAGCGATAACTCCTCCCCGCCGCGGGTCAAGTGCATGTCCAACTATCAGAACAACCGCCTGGCTTTCGTCGAGGCCCACCTGGACGGCTATGACGACGCCATCCTGCTCGACGACCGAGGCAAGGTCACCGAGGCCGCCACCGCCTGCCTTTTCATGGTGCGGAACGGCCTCGTCGTCACCCCTCCCGTGACCGCCGGCATCCTGGAGAGCATCACCCGCGACGCGGTGATCCGCCTCTGCCGTGAGACCTTGGATCTGAAGGTGGTGGAACGGGAGGTGGACCGCACCGAGTTATACCTGTGCGAGGAGATCTTCCTGGGCGGCACCGGCGAGGAGATCACCGCCGTGACCTCCGTGGACCGCCTATCCGTGGGAGACGGCAGCCCCGGCCCCATCTTCCGCCGCCTGGAACAGCTCTACCACGATCTGGTCCGGGGCCTGGACCCACGTTACCCTGAGTGGCGGACCGCCGTCTACCGCAGCTAACGGGCTTCCTTCCCGCTCAGGCGCTCGATGGTGATCTCCACCACCAGGCAAGCATCTACCTCCGCTTGCCCCATCTCCGGGCCCGCCGATGAGTACTTCGCTATGATAAGCTCCAGGGCCCGTCGCTTGAGAGCGGCGTCCGCATCATCGTCCAGAATCCGGGCCCGGCCGCGAATGATGACGCTCCGGTACAGGCAGCTGGTCTGACACCCCCGGCCCGTGGTGGGCACGATGCCGAGCACTTCGTCCATCTCGAACCCCACCCGCGAGTCGCGGCGGATGTCATCCAGCTTCTCACCCTCGCGAGCGCAGTGGAAGTAGACCTTCCCCGCCTCGTGGACGAAGTTGACCGGCTTGATGACCGGATAGCCGTCCTCGTCCACCGTCGCCAATCGCCCTACCACCGCCTCCGCCAGCCAACGCTCCAGGGTCTCCGCATCGGTCACTTCCTGAGAAGACCGCCGCATCTGCCTGACCATTCCTCTCTCCCTGACACAATCGGAGCCCGCCTCTCAACGACGCGGGCTCCTTTCCCCAGTCTTCCTCGGTGTCCTCCGTAACCTCCGTAGCCAATCCCTAGTCCGGCATCACCACGTCGCAGTATTGCTTGGTCTCCGCCGATTCCCGCGCCCACAGGCAAGTCAGGGCGCTGAGGATGCCCGCCGACATGGGGCTACGAGAGGGCGTGCCGTCCCGCATAGCCCGCAGGAAGTCCAGACACAGCTCTCGGTCGCCGCCGAAGTGAGACATATCTCCAGTGGGCCGGATGGTGTCCGTCACCGGAGACTGATGCTTGTAGACGTGGATGGCGTTCTCGTACCAGTCGAAATGGATGGTGCCCTTGTACCCGTACAGCCGAGCCCCTCGCCTCGCCGCATTGAAGCGGGCGAAGACGTTCTGGGTGTAGCTGCACTGGGCCCCGCTCTCATACTCGATGAGGACACTGCTGATGTCCTCGTTTCGGATCCCTTTCGAGAAGAGGCACAGGCGGGAAGAGTCTTTGTCCACCGTCGAGCCCTGGAAGCGCTGGTAGTAGAGATTGAAGGGGCTCTCGGGGCAGGTCTCCCACTCGTCGCAATCCACGCATTTGAGGTCGAAGGGCTTGTCCTCGCGCCCGCCGTAGACCCGCTGGGCCTTCATGGCGCAGAGGGTCTGAGGCCGTTGCCCGAGCAAATAGTTGATGTAATCCAGGTCGTGGGTGGCTTTCTGCAGGAACAGCCCGCCCACCTGATCGTAGTTCCGGTACCACTTGGCGAAGTAGTGCTCCCCATAGGGCACGTCGTTGAAGGCGATGACCTGTTCCACCGTGCCGATAGTGCCGGCGTCAATGACCTCCTTCACCATCTGCAGCAAGGGGCTGAGTCGCAGGGGGAAGGAGATAACCGTGGGCGCGGGGTAGTCGCGGAAAGCCTGGTCCAGGCGCTTCACCTGCTCGAAGGTGATGGCCACCGGCTTCTCCAGGAACAGCGGCAGCTCATAGGCCGCCACTTTGGAAGCCATGTCGGTGTGTAGGAAGCAGCGGGTGCCCACCATCACCCCATCCAGCTGGGCCTGGGACAGCAAGCTGTCGGCATCGGGGTAGAACTCCGTCCCCTCCAGGAACGGGTCCCCCAAGGCCCGCAACTCCTCTGCCCTCGGGTCGGCGATGGCCGTCACCCGATAGGGTATGCCGAACTGACCCAGTGCCTTCGCCATGTGCGACACCCGGCCGCCGTAGCCGATAATTCCCACTTTGAGCATCACATGCCTCCGTCGGAGTGAGAGCTCCGCGCCGGCCACCGTCCGCCGGCCGGGAGCTCGTAAGCGGTACCATTATCCCCGCCCCGGCCGGGATGGCAATGTCATGAAAGCCCGAATCGGGCCGCCTTTCGCTTTACAGCGGATCTGGACCGCTAATATTCATCTCCTCTTAACCCCTTCTTAAGTCGCATTACATATACACTTGTTATGCTTACCGTGTGGCTTCGCTCACCCTTGGTTCCTGTGTGGTAAGCTCGGGCGCCAGGTCGGGAGCGATACCGCTCTGTTGGGTCGCCTAGATGTAAGGAGGACAGCATGAAAAGCAAATCGTACTTCATTTCGCTATTGGTAGTGTTAGCCCTGCTTCTCAGCGTGGTGCCGGCAACAGCCCAGACGCCCATACCCGGGTTCTCCGGGCCCTTCCGCGCCAGTAGCCTCATCGGCTACAGCGTCATCAACCTCGACGGCCAGCGGCTAGGCGAGGTAGAAGATCTACTGGTCTATCTGGGCGATTCCACCACTAGCGGCAAAATCGCCTACGCCATTGTCGGTTTCGGCGGTTTCCTCGGCATCGGGCAGAATCAGGTGGCCGTCCCCATGGGGGCCCTGGTGATGGACGAGGCCCGCGCCGCCCTGCTCCTGCCCATCACAGCCACCTCTCTCGCCGATGCCCCCACCTTCGATGCCAACGCCTTGCCCGACGTCAGTGCCCCCAACTGGGATGCGAATCTTCGCACCTATTGGACCGGCACCGG
>JBBQIE010000127.1:0-6441 GCA_038324625.1 Anaerolineae bacterium
ATCCTGCAACCAACGGCCTATGCCGTGGTAGTAGCGGCTCGCCTGCCCACCCTCTGGCTGACGGTGGCCGCTGCCATGATCCTAGTCGGGGCCCTGGACGTGGCCGCCCTCCTTCGCGGTCCCCGCTTGCGCCTGGCGCTAAGCGAGAAGGGAGGCATCGTCACCATCGAGGTCGAGTCCGACGGGCGGGGAGCGGAACGGGCGCTCTGGCTCAGAGTGCTCCGGAGAGCGGCCGGCTGACGGCTCCCCGACGGCCGCTCACTCCCTGCCGTCCTCTATCAACTCTCGAATGTCGACTCCCTCCAGACGGCGGCCCCGGCGAAACTCCCTGACGGTTTCCAGCAGTTGCTCTGGAGACTGCCGGGGTACCGATGCCACGGGGCCCAGTACCGCTACCGGCGTCCCCCGGTGCGTAATGATGATCCGCTCCCCTCGGCTGGCCCGGGAGAGCATATGCGAAAAGCGGATGCGCGCCTCTGAGGCACTCATTATCTCCATGTTCTCTCCATCATCTCACTAACAAGAGCAGTCTAGCGCCGATTGCCCCTCTCTATCCAACCGCCACGAACATGAGAGCCCGTCCCAATTCTGCCGGAGCTGCCCTCTTGCTAACGACCCTTCGCGTTTTCGTCCCTTTTCTGTCCTGGTTCGTGTGATGTCAGGAGCAGGAGGCGACGGTCTGAAGCCCGCCGCTGAGGGCCTTCGGCCAGGGTAGAGGCCGCACGGTTTTCTTGGCCGAAGGCCCTCAGCGGGCGCCTTTAGTCGCCCGCCCTCTCCCGCGTCGCCTGCCGGCGCTCACCCCAGGGCCACCCCAACCCATTCCATCCTCACACGAACCATGACATTTTCGTTCCTTTTCGCGTCCTTCGCGATCCAAAGCCTCAGCCTACCCACCGACCGGACCGGTGAGCACTTCGGAGGTCGGCTCAGCTTGAGCACCGACCCAACGGGCGCTAGAATGAAGGGCACCACCGCCGAGCCCTCCTCGGTGGTCACGGGAGGAGCCACCAGATGGCGATGACCAGTCGCGAAATAGTTCGCCGATCCCTTGAGTTCACCTGCCCCGAGCGCATTCCCATGAGCCTGCCCGCCCCCTACCCCCACGACATGGTCCACGCCGGGGTCTCCGCCGGCTCGGATCCGGAGGTCGGGGTCTGGAGGCTCGAGGACGACAAATGGCGTATGACCGATGAGTGGGGCAACGTTTGGGGCCGCCTGGAGGGCTTCAGCAAGGGGGAGGTGGTACACGGGGTCATCGAGGACGACTGGGCTCTCCTCGATAGCTACCAATGGCCGGACCTCGCCGACCCCAATCGCTACCAACGGGCGAAACAGGTGTTCAGCGACCATCCCGACCACTACCGCATCGGCGGCCTGCCCGGCTTCCCCTTCGCCATCGCCCGCTACATGCGGCGCATGGAGTACTTCCTGGCCGACGTCCTCATCGAGAGAGAACGCTCCACTCAGCTCCTGCAACGCATCACCGACATGCTCGAACAATGCATAGTCCAGTTAGCCGCCGCCGGGGCCGATGCCGTCATGTTCGGGGAGGACTGGGGCACCCAGGACCGGCTCCTAGTTAGTCCCACCACTTGGCGGGAGATGTTCCGTCCGGGCTTCGAGCAGCTCTGCTCCGCCGCCAAGGGAAACGGCCTGACCATGTGGATGCACTCCTGCGGGGCCGTCTACTCCATCATCCCCGACTTCATCGAGGTGGGAGTGGACGTGCTCCAGTTCGATCAGCCCGAGCTGCACGGCATAGACAACTTGGCCCGCGATTTCGGCGGCAAGGTCAACTTCTGGTGCCCGGTGGACATCCAGAAGACCCTCCAAACCCGCGACCCCGAGACCATCGAGCGCGCCGCCAAGGAGATGATCGAGAAGCTCGGGGGCTACGGCGGCGGCTTCATCGCCGGCTACTACAACGGCAACGAGGCTATTGGCTTGGATGCGGAAATCCAGGATATAGCCTGCAAGGCTTTCGTGAAGTACGGTTCCAGCGTCCAATGCACACCGGAGGCTTGAGGCATGTTCTCCATTGACACCGACAAGTATCGCGTCCTCGACTTATCCTACCAGGTAGATCCCGACAACTACCCCCCGGACCGACCCTTCGAGCTCGAGCTGGGATACCTGGCCGATCGGGCCTTTAAGTACGATGTCCGCACCCATAGCCACGTCGGCACTCACGTGGAGTTCCCGGCCCACTTCTACGACGGCGGGCGGGACCTGACCTCCTACCCTCTGGATGCCTTCTACGGCCGGGCCGTGCTCCTCGACTTCCCGGATGCCAAGGAAGCGGCCCAGATCTCCGCCGCTCTCCTGGACCGGCTGATCGGCGACGTGGTGGAGGCCGGCGACATGATCATCTGTCGCAACAGCGACACCGCCTCCCAACGGGCCGGGGACTCGGCCGGCTATCCCACCCTCACCCCGGAGGCGGCCCGCTGGTTCGCCGAGAGGGGGATCAAGATGCTGGGCATTGACAACTTCGTCCGCCTGGGCAAGGACATCACCGACGGGCGAGAGCTTCATGACGTGCTAATGAGCCGGGGAGTCACCTTCATCGAGTGGCTGGACAACCTCGAAGCCATCAGCCAACCGGTCTTCTTCTTCATGGCCCTGCCCTTCAAGGTGCGCCGGATGGATAGCTCCTGGTGCCGGGCCATCGCCATCGAGGAAAGGTAGCCACTGATGCCCGACAGGCCCGGAGGCAGGCGGATTTCGCGCCGATTGCTGCTGAGCGCTCTGCCGGCGGCAACCTTGCTGGCCGCCTGTTGGCCCTTCTCCGGGCCTTCCCCCACCCCGACGGCAACCCCCGTGGCCGATCTTGAGGCCTCCCCGGTCCCCTCACCATCGCCCACGGCGGCGGCCTCCCGGCCTCCACGACCGGAGGAGACCTGGGCCTTTTTCGCCGACCTCTGGGGCCGGGAGGACTACGAGACCATGTACCTCCTGCTGACCCCGACCGCCCGGCAGGAGACCACCGCCGAGCAGTTCGCCGGCTACTATCGCGACCTCAGAGAGGTCACCGGCCTGCAGCGGCTGACGGTCGAGGTCACCTCCTCCCTGGTCACGGGCGATACCGCCCAAGTCGGATACCGCAAGACCCTCTTCACCGATCGCTTCGGCACCATCGAGGAGTCGCAGTCGGTCTCCCTGGTCCTCCAGGGACGGGACTGGTTGGTACAGTGGTCCCCGAGCCTGGTGCTCGGCCCCCTGACTCCGGGTAGCCGCCTCTCGGTGGAGGAATCGGATAACCTCCGGGGGGCCATCTACGACCGGGCCGGGCGTCCCTTGGCCGTTCTCGGCACCCGGGTGGTGGTTGGCGTCGTGCCCGGCGAGATCAGTGATGAAGATACCCTCCTCAGCGTCCTGTCGCGGGTCCTCGACCGGGAACGGGCCGACGTCCGGGAAGCCTATGCCAAGGCCCTTCGCCCCGACTGGTTCATGCCGGTGGGCGAGATGGCAGCGGAGGCGGCTCAGGAGCACTACGCCGAGCTGAACTCCCTGCCCGGGGTTCTCCTCCGGGAGCGCGCCATCCGCTACTACCCCGAGGCCGCCGTCTCGTCCCATCTCACCGGCTACGTCGGCGTGGTCGCCCCGGACCAACTGAACGAGATGAGAGCCCAGGGCTACCGCGAGGATGACGTCGTCGGCCAGGCGGGACTGGAGGAGGCCTTCGAGGCCCAACTGGCCGGCAGGCGGGGAGCCCGACTGCTGGTGCTCGGGCCCAGCGGCGAGGTGCGGGCGGTGGCCGCCGAGCGCCCCGCTGAAGCCAGCCGCAACCTCTACACCACCATTGATCTGCCGCTTCAGAGCCTGGCCGCCTCCCTTCTCCAGGGTCAGCGGGGCGCCATCGTGGCCCTGGACCCCCGCAACGGCGAGGTCCTCGCCCTGGCCTCCAGCCCCAGCTTCGATGCCAACGCCATGGTCGCCGGCATGTCCGAGACCGACTGGCAGGGTCTGCTGGATGATGAGGGCCGACCTCTGGTCAACCGGGCCACCCAGGCCGAACTCCCACCCGGTTCCGTCTTCAAGGTGGTCACCGAGTCCGCCGCCCTGCAAGCCAACCTGTTCCTCCCCACCAGCACCTTCTTCTGTCCCGGCACCTGGTCCGGCTTAGGCACCAGTTGGACCGTCCGTTGCTGGCTGCCCTCCGGCCACGGCACCCTCACCCTGGCCGAGGGCCTGACCCATTCCTGCAACTCGGTATTCGCCGAGGTGGGCAAACAGCTCGACGGCTGGGACCGCGACCAGCTCCCTCGTTTCGCCCTCGAGTACGGCTTCGGGGCCCGGTCGGGTCTGGTGGGTGTGCCCGAGGCCACCGGGTTGGTTCCCGACTCGGCCTGGAAGCAGCGCGCCCTCGGGGAGGCCTGGTTCCCGGGGGACACCGTCAACTTCGCCATCGGCCAGGGGCAATTGCTGGTCACCCCCCTCCAGGTGGCGGGGATGATCGCCGCCGTGGCCGCCAATGGCACCCGCTACCGGCCTCGCCTGCTTCTCAGCCTCGGCAGCCCCGGATCCGACGGGTCCGAGTCGGCTCAGCCGGAGATCGTGGGCCAACTACCCTTGGCCCCGGAGCACCTGGACAGCATCCGCCAGAGCCTCTTCGAGGGGTGCATGACCCCGGCCGGCACCGCCTACAACGCCCTCGGCAGCATGAGCATGGATGTCTCCGGCAAGACGGGCACCGCCGAGAACCCCGGCGAGGCCCCTCACGCCTGGTTCGCCGGCTACGCTCCCACCGAGGACCCGCGGATCGCGGTGGCGGTACTGTTGGAGAACGGCGGGCAGGGCTCCCTGGTGGCCGCCCCCATCTTTCGGAGCCTGATCGAGGACTATTTCCAGTAGGTATACTGGGCCACGACCGGAGGAACGACTGCTTGAGCTACCTGACGCGCGAGGAATGGGAAACCAGAGAGGAGGAGTGGCTGGCCCCCAGGGCCAGCCGGAGCGCGCGGTCACCGGGGCGGCGCTACCCCGACCCCGAGAAGCCCTATCGCTCCGCCTTCCAGCGAGACCGTGATCGCGTGGTCCACACCACCGCCTTCCGCCGCCTGGAGTACAAGACTCAGGTCTTCGTCACCTACGAGGGCGACTACTATCGCACCCGCCTCACTCACACCATCGAGGTGGCCCAGATTGCCCGCACCATCGCCCGTGCCCTGCGGGCCAACGAGGACCTGGTCGAGGCCATCGCCATGGCCCACGACCTCGGCCACACCCCCTTCGGACACAGCGGCGAGGCCACCCTCCACGAGCTGATGAGCGGCCACGAGGGCTTCGACCACAACCACCAGAGCCTGCGGATCGTCACCAAGCTGGAGCGACGCTACCCCGATTTCCCCGGCCTAAACCTCACCTGGGAGGTCCGCGAGGGCATCATCAAGCACAAGACCGAGTACGACCGGGGCGACGCCGGCGCCGAGTACGAGCCGGACAAGGCCCCCTCGGTCGAGGCCCAGATCGTCAACGCCGCCGATGAGATCGCCTATAGCACTCACGACCTCGACGACGGCCTGCGTGTGGGCTTGATCAGCACCGGAGACCTCGCGGGCCTCGCCGTTTGGCGCCTGGCCACCTCCGAGGCCGGCGTCGCTCTTGACGCCATGGATGAGATCGGCCGACACCGGGTCATTCGCCGCCTCATTGACCTGGAGGCCACCGACCTCATCGCCCGGACCTCTGAGAGGCTGCGAAGGCTAAACCCTCGGACCGTGGCCGACATTCGGGACGCCTCCGAGAGCGTGGTCGAGCACACCGAGGAGATGGAGACCCTCAATCGGGAGTTGAAGGACTTCCTCTTCGCCAATCTCTACCGGCACTGGCGGGTGCTGCGTATGGCAAATAAGGCCAAACGCTTCGTGAGTATGCTCTTCGAGACCTACGTCTCCGACCCCCGCCAGTTGCCGGACTCGGTGCGGGCGGCGGCGGACGAGGACGGGCTCTACCGCGCCGTCTGCGATCATATCGCCGGCATGACCGATCGCTTCGCCCTGGAGGAGTATCGCAAGCTCTTCGATCCCCTCGTGAACCAGTAGGCCCGCTTCCCATGCCCAAGATCAGCCTGATCGCCACCTTCCGCAACGAGGAGGCCAGCCTCCCGACTCTCCTCGCCTCCATTGAAGCGCAGGTGCGGCCACCGGACGAGGTGGTGTTCGTGGACGGCGGCTCCGGCGACGGCACCGTGACCCTGCTCCAACGGTGGGCGGAGCGGCAGCCCTACCCGGTGCGAATCCTCATCGAGCCCGGCTGCAATATCGCCGCCGGCCGCAACCTGGCCATCGCCGCCGCCTCCCACCCCATCATCGCCGTCACCGATGGCGGCGTCACCCTGGAGCCCGGCTGGCTGGCGGCCCTGGCCGAGCCCTTCGCGGGGGTCTCGCCTCCCGACGTCGTTGCCGGGGTCTTCCAGGGGCGCAGCGACACCGCCTTCGA
>JBBQIE010000128.1:0-6427 GCA_038324625.1 Anaerolineae bacterium
AGCCGGCCTGGCGACCGGGCTCCTCATGCTCAGCGCCGGGGTGACCATCGGGGGCCTGCGCGTGGCCTCCAACCCCCCAGCCCCCGAGCCGGCTGTCGGCGTCCCCCCCTGGTCGCCGCTGCAGATCGCCATCTGCCTCTCGCTGCTGGTGGCCCTCAGCCTCTACCTCGGCCTCCACCCCTCGGTGATGCGGACCTTCCTGGGCTAGCCGGTCACTCGCCGGATTCCGGGAAACAGAAGAAGAGGCGCCCAGCTCTGGGCGCCTCTTCTTCTGTTTGGTGCGGGCCCTCACCCAGTCCATTTGGCTCGCCAAATGGACGAGCCCCTGCGCCAGGCGCTGCGCTTACCTGGCTATTCCCCATTGCGATAGGAGAGGGGCGTTCCGGCTCCCCCTTCCTTCGCAGGGAAGGGGGCAATAGGCAGGTAAGCGCAGCGCCTGCCGCGGGGGGGTTAGGTTCGCTCCCTCCCTAGAACCCCATTCCCCCCATGCCGGGAGAACTCATGGAGTTGCCCGGGCTCTGCATCAACATGCCCATGCGCATCCGGGCCAGGACCGTGAGTGAGGCATCTTGGCTCAGGCTCGAGGCCAACTCGAACTCCTGGATAGCCCCCTGGTTGTCGCCCTGTAGCTCGAACACGCTGGCCAGGGCGAAATGGGCCATGGCCGAGCTATCGTCCGCCCCCAGGGCCGACCGCGCCGCCACCTCTGCCTTACCCACCGTGTCCGCCCCACCCACGGCCATCCGGTAGTAGATCAGGGAGAGGGTGGAGTAGTAGTCGGCGCTGTCCGGCAGGAGCTGGTGGACCTCGGCGAACTCCGCTGTCGCCGCATCCACCTGGCCCAGTTCCTCGTAGACCACCGCCAAGTACATGCGGGCCCCGGCATCGGTGGGGTCGAGGGCCACGGCCGCCTGGTACTGGTCGCGGGCCGCCTCGAAGTCCCCTTGAAGCAGCAGCGATTCGCCTTCGGAGAGCCGCTCGCTCAGGGCCTGCTGTTCCGGTGAGGGGGCAAGGAAGAGGTTGTAGGCCACCAGGGCCAGCAGCAATACCCCGGCGATGATCGCCCCTCGGGTGGCCCAGCGGCGCATCTGATAGGCGCGTCTGTCCGCCACCATCCGGTCGAGATACCACCACCAGTGGTCCTCCGGCGGCTGTTGCCGCTCCCGCTCCTCCACCAGCCGGGCCGCTCCCGCCTCCCGCACCAACAGGCCCGACCGACTGCGCAGGATGTTCTCGATGGTCTGCAGTCGGGTCCGCTCCGGCTTGAGGTTGACCCCGTATTGGGCCTCCAGGCGGGGCGTGGCCTCCTCGATGGCGTCCAGAGTAAACAGAAGGTCCAGGGCCTGGCTGGGGCCGCGTCCACGCAGGTCGGCTACGGCCAACTCCGCCCGGCGCATCATGGCCCGCAGGTCCTCCGCCGTCTCTATCCGGTCCTCGCGAACCAGGAGGTCTTGGGCCGCCATCATGGTTCTCCCTGAGGCTCGGTCCCTCCCGCGAGGCTGGTGGTGTGACCGAGTTCGATACCGTAGGCGGGCGGCCAGAGAGAGAACCAGGCCTTGCCGATGATGGTGGCCTCAGTGACGGGGCCGAAATTGCGCGAGTCGTTACTGTTGTTGCGGTTGTCACCCATGACCAGGTACTGATGCTCGCTCAGCACCGTCGGCCCCCAGTTCACCGAAGCGTGATCCGGGGCCACGTAGGGCTCGTCCAACCGGGCCCCGTTGATGTAGACCTCGCCCCCGATCATGGCCACTTCCTCCCCCGGCAAGCCCACCACCCGCTTGATGAGGGCCCGTTCACCGTCTTGGGGGGAGGGGAAGACCACGATATCGCCGCGCGAGGGGTCTCCGAATCTGTAGGCCAGCTTGTTGACCATGAGATATTGCCCATTGTGGAGGGTGGGCTCCATGCTGTGCCCGTCCACGCGGGTGTTCTGCAAGGCCGAGCGCACGGCCACGAAGAGGATGACCGCCAGGAAGACGGTCTCGAGGGTGTCTCGCAGGAAGCGACCCCAGCCGGAGGAGGATTCGGCGGCCCCTTCCGGGGCTACTCCTCCGTCGTCTCGCTCTCCATCGAGGGTGACTTCTTCATCTCCTCGTACACCCGTCCCACGCTCGTCCGGAATGATCTCTCCGCCCGTTTCCGCCATCTGTCCTCGACCTCAAACTCATCCAGTAGAGGCAGCATCCGGGTCGCGGTCTCGGCTCGGCTGCGGCCCTCAGCCGCCAACTCCAACACCCCTTGGCGCAGCCGGAGGAGATAGTCCTCCAGCCTGTCCACCGCTTCTAATCCACAAACACGACCATGCCCGGGGACGATCAAGCGGGGCTGAAGCTCTCGAATCCGCTCCACCGCCTCCAGCCACTCCCCCGAGTTACCCTGCCCCACGTAGGGAGGATAGCCGTTGGTCACCAGGTCCCCGGCGAAGAGGACGCGATCCTCCTCCACGAAGAGAACGCTGGTGGCCGGCATGTGCCCGCCCATGCGCAGGAACCGCAGGGTCCGTTCCCCCTTGTGCAGGGTGAGATCCTGATCGAAGGTGATCTCCGGGGGCAGCACCTCAAAGTCCGTGAGTTCCGCCACGACCTCGGGGGCCCAGTCCCGAAAGATGTCCAGCACCCGCTCCCGCATAGTGGGGGTGAAGCGATCCAGCCCCCGGTAGGCGCGCTCGTTGGCGATGACGGGAAGGTCGAAGTGGATGGCGCCGATGGCGTGGGTGGGATGGCTGTCGGTGACGAAGGCGTAGACCAACTCCGCCTCCGTGTATTCCATTACCTGAGAACGCCAGGCCTTGGCCTCGGAAGGCACAATGGGAGCGTCAATCAGGACGGCGCCTTCGCTGGTGACCACGCAGCCCACGTTGGCTCCGTAGAACTCGTCACCGACGAGGATGTCCTCCGCTATCTGTCGCATATGCATGCACTCACGTTCTTACACGCCCTTAGTCACGTCTGATGGGCGGGCCAATCTTGCCTCGCCGACCCGAGGCAACCCTCGGTCGCGGCCAAGACTCCGCACCCATCCTATCTACATTCTATAGCGTCTTGCGCCAAAAAGGAAAGGGCCACGTCACTGCCGTGGCCCGGAAACGTCGCCGGCGGCGCCCCCTGGTCGGCTCTAGCCTGGCGCCGACCCCGTGGGGGTGAGGGCCTTATCGTACACGCGGTAGGTCTTGTAGATCTTGCCCCCCATACGCTGGATGATCCTGTTCATCATGGTGTTGCTTTCCAGGATCCAGGACATCTCACACTGCTGGTAGCCCTTGGCCAGGGCCGCCCGCGCCGATTCCACGTAGAAGACCCCGTCTATGCCCCGGTTCCGGTAGCTCTCCACCACCCCCATGATCAGGAGCCGGAACAGCCGAGGGCGCTTGCGCTTGGCCCACAGGAATCGCAGACCGTCGTAGGCATAGCGCAACAGTCCCCCCGGCTTGGGGTACACCTCCAGAAGGGTCTCGTTGACGTCGGGGAGGGCCACCGAGATGCCCACCGGCTGCCCGTCGTCCTCGGCGAAGAAGACCATCTCCGGGTCGAGGATGGGTTTCAGGCCGTGGGCCAGATGCTCGATCTCCGCCTCGGTCATGGGCACGAAACCCCAGTTGCGCCCCCAGGCCGAGTTGTAGACTTCCTTGGCCCGCACCAGTTCCTGCTCAAAACTCTTCAGGTCCGCCTGGCGGACGGTGATCTTGCCCTCGGAGCGGAGCTTATCCGCCGATTGCATCACCTTCCGGGGGAGGTTCTCGGCTTGATCGCCGTATATGTTGGTATCTATGAGGTAGGCGTAGAGGTCCATGGCCTTGCCGAAGCCGGCCGCCTCCACCATGCCCTCGTAGTACGGAGGGTTGTAGGTCATCATGGCCACCGGGGCGGAGCCGAACCCATCAATAAGGAGCCCGCACTCATCGTTGGTGGACATGTTCATCGGCCCTCGTATGACCGGCATCCCTCGGGCCGCCACCCACTCGGAGGCGGTGTCGAAAAGGGCCGAGGCCGCCTCCGGGTCCTGAAGGCACTCGAAGTGGCCGAAGAACCCCACTTCTTCCTGCTGGAAGGAATTGTGGAGGTCGTTGATGATCCCGGCGATGGTCCCTACCACCTTCCCGTCGCGCCGGGCCAGGAAAAGCTGGACCTCGGCGTGCTCGAAAAAGGGGTTCCGCTTCGGATCGAAGAACTGCATCCGCTCCCGGAACAAGGGCGGCACCCAGTAGGGGTCGTCCCGGTAGACCGTCCAGGGGAAGGCCACGAACTCTTTCAGCTCCGCCGTGGTGCGAACCGGTTCGATCCGAAGCTCTGCCATTCTCGGCAACCTCCCACGGACGTCGGCTGAATGATGGATGGGGGTAGCAAGATACCCCAAGCCCGGCGATGCGGCAACTCAATTCGCGAACGGTCAGAGCTGCCGGGCCGACCGTCACCCGCCCCCGTCCCACGCCAGAGACAGCGCCGCGGTCAGGTCGCGCCACCGGCCCTCGTGGTCGGCGTCCGCCAGGCGAGGACGGAAACCGATGCCCCAGTAGACCCTGATGGCGGCCAGCCGCTGGTCGTCCGTGAGCAGGAACACCGAGGGGTACCCCTGGTCTCGTATGTAGTTGAGCGTCACCAGACAGATCTGCCGCCCCAGGCTCCGGCCCCGATGGGCGGGCGACACCGCCACCCAACCCAACTCCGCCTCCGGGGTGTCGCCGTGATGGGTCAAGCAGGCGGTGGCCACCGGCTCTGGTCCTCGCCAGAGAAGGTGGATCCCCTCCTGAACCACCCGCGCCGGTGCTCCAGCCACGACTCTTTCCGCTCGTTCCCGGTCCCAGGTGCCCAGGGTTCCGGCGCTGTTGAGGACGGCGATCCACGGCTCCACCTCGCCCATCCGGAGCCGGGCCGGGGAATAGCCGGCCGGCAGGTCCACCTCCGGCAACTGGTCCAGGCTCTGTAGCGCCATTCGTAACTGTGACCGCGGTGCTTCCGCCATTGGCCTTCTCCTGACCGCCCTTCTTGAGGTCGGAACCACCGATTCCCTCGGGCGAGGATTTACAGATAGTTTACGACTCTCGCGATCCGGCGCATCTTGACATCGGCGCCCTTTCCGGGGACACTCTCAGGTGTTCGCGCCGATGGCCGTGAAGCTATAAGGCCCGGAACCAACCCAAGTGAAGGAGACTCCCATGCCCGGACGTAAGCTGTTGGTCGTATTCGCCTGTGTGGCGGCGCTGCTGGTGATGCTTGCCTGTGGGCCCTCAGACATATTCGGGGGCGGTGACAAAGCCACGGCCACGCCGGTCGTCGTCGCGACCACCGTAGCCGCCCAGGCCGCCACCACCGCCACTCCCGTACCCGCCGCCACCACGGTCGCCCAGGCTGAGGCCACCCCCACCCAGGCCGCCACCACTGAGGCGGCTGCCACCCCCACCGAGTCGGCCGCTCCCACGGTCGAGAGCACGGGGGAAGTGGTTCTGCCCAGCATGTCCGATACCCTGGAAGGGGTGGACACCTACGAGGTGGCCATTGACATCAATATGACCGCCGATACCGCCGACGGCCCCACCGAGCAGCACTTCACCATCACCATGGCCGCCGACCGGCCCAACAACGCCCAGCGCATGGTCATGGAAGGCACCGGCGAGGACGGTACCCCCATGTCCATCGAGTCCGTCACCATCGGCGATGACTCCTGGTTCTCCTTCGGCGAGGGCTGGATGCATACTAAGTCCTCCGACTCGGACAGCATGACCGACGAGATGTCGAACACCTTCCTTCTGATGGGCAATGACACACTGGATTCCATCGCTGATTCGCGGCTGATCAAGAAGGGCGAGACGGTAAACGGCATCGCCACCGACCACTACGCCTTTGACGAGACCAACCTCACCACCTTGGGCGACGAGGCTTTCAACGGCACCGCCCAGGGCGAATACTGGATCTCGCAGGACGGCAAGTACATCGTCAAGATGGTTATGCATGGCGAGGGCGAGATCACCGGCACCGAGGGTGAGCAGGGCGTGATGGACATGACCTGGGAGATGCTCAGCCTGAACCAGCCGGTGAACATCCAGGCCCCCGAGGGCTTCTCCCCCGAGGACATGATACCGGTGATGGAGGGCGCCCTCACCTCCGGCAACTACATGGTCACCGCCGACATCGCCATGTACGAGGTCGAGGCCACCCAGGAGGAAGTCCTACAGTGGTACGAGGATACCCTCACCGCCCAGGGCTGGACCCAGGACTCGCAGGAGATCAGCGACTCCATGAGCTCCGCCAACTACAGCATGGATGACAGCACCATAAACATTATGGTGCTCCCGGGGGAGACCGCCGGCGTCGTCAGCGTCATGGCCAGCAGAGGATAGGGCCGCTCCTCCAGCAATCAGTTGCCAATTCGGCCGAGGCCGCCTCACACGGGGCGGCCTTTGTTTTCAGTCCGGCCCACGGGTACAATG